>JAKOWQ010000356.1 GCA_029781465.1 Pseudomonadota bacterium | reverse complement strand
ACCGTAAACCCGGCGCAGCCCGCCCAGCATGGTTTCGCCGACCGGAAAATCGCCATTGTCGGTCTCGTCGCCCTGCCAGGTGACCGACCAGCCCCCTGCCTGCCTGACGAAACTGTCGGCCGCCTCGCCCACCACCAGGATGCGCTTGCCCGGCGTGAGCGGCAAGGCAGCGTCGTTCTTGAGCAGTACTGCCGATTTGCGCACCGCTTCCTGCGCCAGCGGCCGGTCAACGATCGCGCTGGCATCGCCGGTATAGCGGCCCGCCGCGGTTGGCCTCTCAAACAGCCCCATGCGCATCTTGACGCGCAGGATGCGGGTTACGGCATCGTCGATCCGCGCCATCGGCACGCGGCCCTCACGCACATCGGCGAGGGTGTTGGCGATGAAGCTTTGCCACTTCTCGGGCACCATGAACACATCGACCCCGGCGTTGATCGCCTGAGGGCAATGATCGACGGTGCAGCCGGAAACCTGCTCGATCGCATTCCAGTCCGAAACGACCAGCCCGTCAAAGGCCAGCCGTCCCTTGAGGATGCCGGTAACCGCGGCGCGGTTGCCGTGCATCTTGCCGAAGGGTACGGTCCCGCCCATGGTCCAGCTGTTGTAGCTGATCATGACGGTCTGTGCGCCGGCATCGAGCGCGCTGTAATAGCCCGCGCCGTGGATCGCGGCGTAATCGTGCGCGGAGCTGCGGTTTTCGCCCTGGTCGACCCCCTGGAAGGTGCCGCCATCGCCTGCAAAATGCTTGGCGCTGGCGATCACGTCGCCATCGCCCGAAAGATCGCCCTGAAGCCCCCTTACCAGCGCCGCGCCGTTGCGCGCGACTTCGGCCGGATCGCTCGAATAGCTTTCATAGCTGCGGCCCCAGCGCTGATTTTGCACCACCGCCAGCGTCGGGGCAAAAGCCCAGGCCAGACCGGTTGCCCGGACCGACTTGGCCGTCGCCCGTCCGATCCGTTCGACCAGCGCCGGTTCGTGCGCAGCCCCCAGGCCGATGTTGTGCGGATAGATCGTGGCGCCATGGACGTTGTTGTTGCCGTGGACCGCATCGATCCCCCAGACCACCGGGACCGGCACCTTCATGTCCGTGCTGAGCGATGCCTTGGTATAGGCCGCGGCCAGAGCGGCCCAATCGGCGACGCTGGCGTGCTTGTTCATCTGCGGCCAGGCGCCCCCGCCGTTGAGGATCGTGCCGATATAGTATTGGCGGACCTGATCGGGAGTGATGGAGCGGATTTCGGGCTGGGTCATCTGCCCGATCTTCTGCTCCAGCGTCATGCCCGCAACGATCGCCGCGATGCGCGCCTCGCTGGCGGGATCGAGCCGCGCGGCGGACCGTTCGGACCAGGCATCGATTGCCTGCCGCTCGGCCTCGGACCAGCTATCCGCCTTCAATTGACCGGCGGGTTGGGGGGGGATGCCGGCTGCGCCAGCGCAAGCTGCCAATGCACCCGCGAGCGCCGTGACCAAGAAAATCCGATGCTTCACAAGTCTGTTCCGTCAATCATTTCAGTATTACGGGGTGGAAATCACCCCGCCACGCGGACCGGCCCAGATCCCCCATCGATCCTGCCCGCGGCGCCACGCCGTGGCAAGGATCGATCGGGCCGGTCCGGCGCGGCAGCACGCTGCCGCGCCTAGGTTCAGAAGCGGTAGCTCAGCCCCAGGAGCCACTGGCGGCCGTACTTCTCGTATGTTTCGGGAAGCACGGTCTGGTCCGCGGTCTTGGTACCACCGGTATCGAGACCCAAACGGGTGCGATAGGGCGAATCCAGCGCATTGCTGAGCTGGAGGGTAATCCCCAGACCCGCAAGCGACGACCCCTCCTGGAAGGTATAGCCAATCTGCGCGTCGAGCTGCTTGTCCGCCAGGATTTCGGTGTAACCGATGTTGGTGAACAGCTGGATCGTCTCACCCTTGAAGGCCGAACGATAGCGATAGCTGGCCCTAGCCTGGAACCCATCGCGCTCGAAATAGCCGGTCAGGTTGTAGACCCACTTCGACAGCCCCGGAATGCGGACGATCGACGTTCCCGCAGTCGGGTTGAGGTTGCTTTCGGTGAAGGCGATCGAGCCGCTGAGCCCGAAGCCATCAAGCTTGTGGGTGAACTTGCTGAGTTCGAGCGCGCCGGCAACTTCGACGCCCCGCAGGTACCCGCCCTTGCCATTGGCCGGCGCGGTAAGCGTTCCGATCGTGCTTCCGGTGACCCCGGTGGGCAGCGGCGTGGCCGTCGGCGGAACCGGGAAGGCCGAGAAGTCTGCGGTCAGCGACTGGGTATAGATATAGTTATCGAGCCACTTGTAGAACCCGGCAACGCTGAAATAGGTCGCCTTGCCGCCGTACCATTCGTAGACCACGTCGAGCGACTTGGCGCGCCACGGCTCGAGGTTGGGGTTGCCGCCGGTTGCAGACCAGGGGTGAACCGTTCCGCCCGGCTGGCACTGCTGGTTGGAGCTGCCGCCTGAGGCACAGGGATTGGAATAGCTCGGGGTCATGTTGGCGCGCATGTCGTCCATGCGCGGCCGTGCCATGACCTTCGCCGCGGCGAAACGCAGGCGGTGCCCGCCACCCAGATCGTAGTAGAGATTCAGGCTGGGCAGGAAGTCGGTGTAGGTCTTCTCGACCGAAACCGGACCGATCGCGATCGGGGTGACCGTGCGGTTGATCCGCAGACCCGACGAGGCCTGCTTCTGGTTGACCACCTGAAGCCCGATGTTACCGTGCAGATTGCCGGCATCGATCGTTGCCTTGGCGCGGAAGGTCAGGATGTCTTCCTTGATCTGCCACGACTTGTCGTAATGGTTGGCATCAAGCAGGGTGGTCCGGGTGTAGCTGCCCAGAACCGAGGGCAGATCCCACGCCAGCACATTGCCGAAGCCGACAAAGTCGAGCGAGGTCGGAGCAATGACCGCGCCCGAGGGAACCGCAATCTGCGCGCGACTGTTGTTGAGGTTGAGGTCAATCTCATCGACGGTCTTGCTCTTGTCGCGATGGGCATAGTTCACGCCCAGCTCGATCTTGGAAATGAAGCTCTCGCCCATGTCATAAGCCAGGCCGAAGTCGGCCGTGGTGACCTTTTCCTCGATGTGCGGCGACTTCATCAGGCCATCATGACCCCAGCCGCCCCACGGCGCGCGATCGCCCAGCGAAACCTTGCTGGCATCGGCGTAGTTGAGGCCCCAGTTGCTGTAGGTGGGGAAGCCTTCGAGCGGAATGGAGAAATCATAGTGATCCGGCGTACGGGTCTGGAAGGCGCCGATGCCGTATCCCGCGTAAGTCTCGATGTAGGTTTCATCGCGGGTGTTGCGCGAATAGCTCAGATCGACGGTCGCGGTCAGGCGCTCGCCAAGCTTGGCGTCGGCATTCCACCCGGCCGCGAACAGTTCGTCATCGCGGGTGTTGAGATCGTTGCGCAAGATCGGGATGGCGTTGTTGAAGTGCCCGGCCGTACCCAGGATCGAACCGCCCAGCCAGGTCACCGTCTCGTTGCTGAACGTGGCGTTGTCGGCCCAAGGGTTCGAGAACCACTGCGCGCCGCGGCTGACCGACTTCTGCTTGAAGCGCGAGTAATAGAGGTCGAGCACCGAGTGGAAGCTGTCGCTGGGCTGGAATTCCAGCGTACCCATCACGCCGTCGCGCTTGTCCTTGCTGTTGACCGCCCAGGCTTCCTGCCCGTTGAGCTGGAGCGCGGTGGCAACGTTCGAGGGGCTGACAACCAGCGGATTGCCGAAGTTGAATCGCTCGTAGCCATAGGCCTTGTAGTGATCGACATGGCCCGGTGCATCGAGGTGGGCATAGCCGATCGACCAGCCGAGCGTACCGGCATCGTTCTGGTCGATATAGCTGAAGCTGCCGCGCCAGCCCTTGTTCGACATGTCGTGATTGCGCCCGCCGCCCTCGTCGATCTCGCCGCGGATGTTCAGCGCGATCGCGCGCTTGCCATAGGCGATCGGACGCACGGTGCGCAGATCGACCGTCCCGGCCAGGCCCATGCCGGCAATGTCGGCATCAGGGGTCTTGTAGACCACCGCGGCGGAGAGCAGTTCCGAGGGATACTGATCGAACTCGACCGCGCGGTTGTAGCCCGAGCTGGCCTGCTGACGGCCGTTGAGCAGCACGGTGGTGAAATCGGGAGCAAGGCCGCGGACCGAGATGATCTGCGCACGGCCGGCAACGCGCTGCGCGGCAAGGCCGGGCAGGCGGGCGATCGATTCCGCGATCGACACGTCGGGCAGCTTGCCGATGTCTTCAGCCGAAACCGCCTCGACGATGCTGGCTTCGTTCTTCTTGGTGTTGATCGAGTTGGCCAGCGAATAGCGCAGCCCCGAGACCACGATGGTCGCATCGTCGCCGGCATCGTCGGCTTCCTGTGCGAAAGCTGCCTGCGGCATCATGCTGACAAGCGCCAGCGCCGAAACCGCGGTTGCGCCGAATCGGTAAGTCCGCGCCAGGCGCTGCTCCGCCGCGCAGGAATGCACCCTCATACCCATCAGAAACCCTCCGTAATACGCGGTTTTCCCGCGAATCTCCCTGACAAGGACATGCCCCGCCCTCGCATTCCAAATTGGAAGCGCTTCCAATAAATGCCCAAGAACGCCGAACCGGTCAAGCGGGCTAAGAACAAATCCTGCCAATGATGCGTCGATGCAACAGGTCGAACCTGGTCAAGCCAGGCTCAGGCGCTGCGGCTTGCCACACTCGAATCGCGCACCACCAGCTCGTGCGCGACGACTTCGCGCCCGGGCGCGGCGGCCTGGCCTTCTCCGGCCATCTCGACCAGCCGCTCAACCCCGCGCGCGGCCATGCGGCGCAGCGGCTGGTGAATGGTAGTCAGCGGAGGCCAGACGATTTCCGACACCGGCGTATCGTCGAAACCGGTGATCGCGATGTCCTGGGGAATGCGCAGACCGGCCTTGTGCGCAGCGAGCAGGGCGCCCGCGGCCATGTCGTCGTTGGCGCAGACCAGCGCGCTGGCCTTGCGGGCAGTGCCAAGCAGCGCCTGGGCGCAATCGTGTCCCGAGCGGAAGGTGAAGTTGCCGCGCTTCCACTCGATATCCGCTTCGCCCAGCCCGGCATCGCCCAGAGCAGCGAGAAAGCCATCGTACCGGCCCTCGGCGGAAACGTGCCCGGCCAGCCCCTTGATGAAGCCGAACGAGCGGTGTCCGAGCGAGACCAGGTGCTTGCCGATATCGTAGCCCGCGCGGTAATCGTCGATCCCGACCGTGGCCGCGACCGTTTCCGCCTCGGCGCCGCCGGCCAGGCAAACCGCCGCCACGCCCAGCCCCGCCAGTTTGCGCAGCAAGCCCAGATCGTCGGCAAAGGGCGGGGTCAGCAGCACCCCATCGCATTGATCGTCCTCGACCCGCTCAAGGATTTCATCCGCTGCGGCGGGATCGCTCTGGTTGATAACGTGGGTGATCAGCTGCACGCCAAGCCTGGCCCCTGCGCGGGTTGCGCCAAGCTCGAGCGCGGAGGCGAAGTAGGAGTTGGGTTCGCTGTCGAAATCGGAGGCGTGGATCAGCACGATCCGCAGCGCCCGCCGTCCCGCGAGATTGCGCGCCTGCAGATTGACCCGGTAGCCCAGCTCGGCCACTGCCGCGCGAACCTTTTCGCGCACTTCGGGGCGAACATTGGGCTGGTTGTTGAGCACGCGCGAAACCGTGGTCCGCGCCACCCCGGCCCGCGCCGCGACATCGTCGATCGTCGGTCTGCTCACGTTCTGTCCGAAACCGCGCTTTGCCCCACCAAGTTCCGGCACTGTTGCAAGGCTTGGCCCGCTTGGCAAGCAGACTAACCGCGGCAAGCCAGCGCAAGATCGGCTATCACCGGAAAATGATCAGAGGCAACGCGGCCGTCGAAATGCTCGGCCAGCACGTGATAGCGCCGCACGGCAATCCCGCCGGCGACGAGGATGTGATCGATTGTCTGGCCGGCCCTGGGCTGCGGATCGAAGCCGTTGAAGGTAGTTGCCGTGCCGGTGGCGCTGGCCCCGGCGGCGGCCCGCGCATCGCGCAGCGCCAGACCACCCCCCGCGCCGTGCAGCAGATGCTGCAACGAGGCTTCGCCGAGCGGCGCGTTGAAATCGCCGATCAGGATCGCCGCCTCGCCCTTGCCCTTGTTGGCCTTGAGCCACTGGCCAAGCTGGCGGGCGCTGCCTTCGCGGGCGGCGGCGCCGAGATGGTCCCAATGCGTATTGACCGCCAGCACCCGCGCACCATCGGCGCGGCGCACCAGATGCGCCCAGCTCGCGACCCGGCGATAGGCGGCGTCCCAGCCGAGCGAAGGCACCGACGGCGTTTCGGACAGCCAGAACATGCCGCTCGATACCACCCGGTAGACCTTGCGATCGATTGCCAGCGGCGATGCCTCGCCCGCCGACTTGCCGTCGTCACGTCCACCGCCGAGCAGCCTATAGCCCTTGAGGGCTGTGGCCAGATCGGCACGCTGGCCGGGAAGCACTTCCTGGAATCCGAGAATTTCCGGTCGGACCAATTCGATCTGGGCGACCACCAGGGCGCGCCGGTACTGCCACTGGTTGGGGCCATCGGCCGGGGTATCGAGCCGGATATTGTACGTCATCGCCCGGGTCTCGATCGGCGCGGAGCAGCGCGGCTGCGGCCTGGTCGCCGCGCCCGCCGCGGCGGGGATCCCGGCCAGCCACGCCAGGAGGAACAGAGCGGGCATCAGGCGGCAATTCGTCATCGGCTGGAGTTCTCCGGTTGCGTGCATCGCATGCACGCACGGGTAGCGGCCATTGCCTTATTCGCAAAGTTCATCGATCATTGGCCCGCCCGCACGCAGGCGGCGCATGGAGGAGCCAGCACAAATGCAGAGCCGCAGCCGCATGTGGATTACCGCAGCCCTCACGGCCGGCTGCATGCTGACGGCGGCGCCAATGGCGGCGGCGCAGGCCGATGCTCCCTTCGCCGAGGAGATCCACGTCTTTGCCGTCGAGGACGAAGCCGCCCCGCCGCCGCGCTGCGCAACCCTGTTCGTCGGCAGCTCGAGCATCCGCTTCTGGTTCGGCCTGGCAAACGACTTCAAAATGCCGCTGGTCAAGCGCGGTTTTGGCGGCTCGACCGTCGCCGACGTCAACCGGTACTTCGATCGGATCGTTGCGCCCTATCACCCTCGCCGGATCGTGTTCTACGCGGGCGAGAACGATATCGCCGCGGGCAAGCCCGCCGCGCAGGTCTTTGCCGATTTCGAGGAGTTCCTGAAACGCAAGGATGCCTCGCTGGGTGCCACCCCGGTGTTCTACGTCTCGGCCAAGCCCTCGCCCTCGCGGCTCAGCCAGCTCGGCGCCCAGCGCGAACTCAACGGCCTGGTCGAAGGGCTTGCCGCGCGCCGCTCCGATCTGGTCTTCGTCGATGTCGCCAGCGCAATGATGGTCGAGGGCGCGCCCCGGCCCGAGATTTACATCTCCGATCGTCTGCACATGAACCGCGCCGGTTACGCGATCTGGACCCGCGTCATCGGCAAGGCCCTCAAGCGCTCGGCAAAGCTCAAGGCACCGGGCTGCTGACCGGAGGCGGTACCGGCAGGCTGACGCGAGCCGGAGAGTTCGTGCAGCCACGCTTTCGCTCTCGTCGCCGGTCCGGCACCGAAACGCGCGCTGGACAAGCATCGATACCGGCTGCATCCTCGTGCCAAACAGAATGGCTTGAACCCGTGGGGAGAACCTGGGTTTGTGGAAGGGATTGGAATGGGACCTATCGACGTAACCGCCTGGTCATCGCTGATGCTGGGCCTGACCGCGCTGTTCGCGGGGATCGGTGCGCTGAGGAAGCCGGGCGCCTGGCGCACCATGATCGAGGAAGTTGAACGCAGCCCCGCGCTGCAATTCGTCTGCGGCATGCTCGAGCTGCTGGTGGGCATGGTGATCTACCTTGCCAACCCGTGGATTCCGGAAGACCTGCTTTCGTGCATCATCAAGGCGCTGGGCGGATTCATGATGATCGAGGCGCTGGCGATCCTCGGCTTCGTCGATATCTACACCCAGTTCTGGCTGCGCAGCCTGACCCACATGCACCGCGGCTGGGCGATGAGCACAGTGGTGTTGGGCCTGGCGCTGAGCGTGGCCGGCGCGGCGCGGTTTCACTGAGTTTCACACACCAGCGACGAGGGATAGGGGGCGAGCAGCCGGGCTGCCGCCTCCCACCCGGCGTTGAGCCATAGCCGCCAGGCTTCGGTCTCGCCGGGCAGGATCGCGGGCATCGCGGTGTGCCCGGCCTCGCGCCAGCGGGCATTGGCCTCGCAGGTGAGCAGCGCGAAGCTTGGCACCTCGCTGTCCTTCCATACCCCGGCGAAAGCGAAAAGGGGCTGATCGGAAAGCGTGAAGCGATGCTGGCGGCGGCGCCCGGTCTGCGGATCGGCGCGGCCCCATTCGATCACTGCCGTGGCGGGAACCAGGCAGCGGAACTCGCTGTTCCTGAGGTTGCCGATCCAGAACGGACTGTCCGGGTTGCGCACGCTCAGCACCCCGCGCCCGCTATCGCCCGCCGAAGGCGGCGGCGGCACGCCCCACAGCCGCGGAACCATCCGGCGCGGCTGCGCCGCCCCGCGCGGCCCGGCAATCGCCTCGCGCCCGGCGGTAATCACTGGCGCGAACC
>JAKOWQ010000335.1 GCA_029781465.1 Pseudomonadota bacterium | reverse complement strand
CAAAGAAGAAATGACGCGAGGGATCGGGGTTATCTGACCCATTCCAGCCCCAGTTCCTCGTAGATTTCCTTGTCGTCGCCCCAGCGCTCGTCAACCTTTACGTGCAGGAACAGGTGGATCTTCACCCCCAGCAGGGTTGAAAGCTCCTTGCGAGCAGCTTCGCCTATCGCCTTGAGTTTGCTGCCACCCTTGCCCAGGACGATTCCCTTCTGGCTGTCCTTGGCGATCACGATCTGCTGGTGGATTTCAACCGAACCGTCCCCCCGCACGGTGTAGCTTTCGGGGCGCACCGTGCTGTCATAGGGCAACTCGTCGTGGAGCTGGCGGTAGAGTTGCTCGCGGGTGATCTCGCAGGCAAGCAGGCGTTCGCTGGCGTCCGAAACCTGGTCCTCGGGATAGTGCCAGGGGCCTTCGGGCATCAGCGCGGCCAGCCGGGTCTTGAGTTCGCCAACACCGTCGCCGGTCAGCGCCGAGACGAAGAATACCTCGTCGAACTGGCCCTCTCCGGCGAGTTCCCGGGCGGTTGCCAGCATCGGTTCCTTGGCGGTTTCATCGACTTTGTTGAGTACCAGGATCTTGCGTTCCGAACGTCCTTCAAGGCTCTTGAGGATGGGCTCAAGGTAACCGAGCTTCTTCTTGCGGCCATCGACCACCAGCAGGATCGCATCGGCCTCGGCCGCGCCTTCCCACACCGCGTTGACCATCGCCCGATCGAGCCGCCGCTTGGGCTCGAACAGCCCGGGGGTGTCGGCAAGGATGATCTGTGTCTCACCCTCCAGCGCGATCCCCAGCAGCCGCGCGCGGGTGGTCTGGGCCTTGGCGGAAACGATCGCCACCTTCTGCCCGACCAGTGTGTTGACCAGGGTCGATTTGCCCGCGTTGGGCGCGCCGATAACCGCGACGAGTCCGCAATGCTGGGTCATCCAAATCGCTCCATGAACTGCGCGGCGGCCAGCGATTCGGCCTCGCGCATCGATCCGGCGGTGGCTTCGGCCTCACCCACGCCCTTGATGCTGACGGCCACGGTAAAGCGCGCGGCGTGATCGGGGCCGCTGCGCTCCACCAGGCGGTATTCGGGCATTCGGCGGCGGTTGCCGGCGGCCCATTCCTGCAGGGCGGACTTGGGATGCTTGGCCTGGCCCGCCTTGCCCGCGACCAGATCGGCCCACAGGCGG
>JAKOWQ010000333.1 GCA_029781465.1 Pseudomonadota bacterium | reverse complement strand
TGCCCCAGCGGGTTCCAGGGAAAGCCGGTGAAAACCCAGCCGCGCAGCCACTCGCCAAAGGTCCAGGCGCCCGCGAAAGCCAGGATCAGGGCTACGGGCACACGGCGCAGGTGCCAGGCCGCCATGGCCGCCAGCCCCGGCCACACCGCGAGATAGAGCGACAGGCCCAACACCGCGATCCAGCCGAGCCAGGCGGGCAGGGCGCTTTGATAGGAAAAGGCGGTGGCGATCCAGTTGAGCCCGAGCGTGAAGTGCCCCAGCCCGAAGCACCAGCCCAGCAGCAGGGCCTGCCCGCGGGTTTCGGCCCGCGCCAGCAGCGCCAGCAGCCCGGCGACGCCCAGCAGGGCCAGCGGCCACTGCGACAGCGGTTCAAAACCCAGCGCGGCGATCGCGCCAAGCAGCAGGGCCAGCAGGCGCGGACGCGCGGCAGCCATTTGCAGCGCGCGCTTCACGCCGGGTTTCAGCTCACCGATTCGAGCGCTTCGCCGGCATCGTCGGCCGACGGCTTGCGGCGCGGACGGCCCCGGCGCGGCTTGGCTTCGTCACCCTCGGCATCGTCGCGCGCGGCGGAGATCGAGGGCGGCAGCGAAGAAGGATCGAGCGCGGCGGGCGCATCGTCAGAGGTCGCGCGACTGTCGCGGCGCGGGCGAGCCTCGCGCCGGGGCTTCAGCCCCGAGCGGGGGCGGTTCTCACGCACGAAGGGGTTTTCGGCCGGTTCGAAGGGATTGGCCGAGGCGCCATCCTCGTCCGATCCGCCGCCATCCTGATCGGCTTCGCTTTCGCGTGCGGCTTCGTCCTCGCGTTCCTCGCGGCGCGGGCGATCATCGCGGCTCTGGCGGGTGAAGGTGGGCTGATCGAAGCTGGGGAAATCGCTTTCGACCGAAAATTCGCCCGCGTCCTCGCCCTGATCGTCGCCGCCTTCCCAGCGATCGTCGCGGCGCATGCGCTGTTCTTCCTGGCGCTGGCGGCCATCGGCGATGACGCGGAAATAATGGTCGGCAAACTGGAGGTAGTATTCCGCCTGGACCCGGTCACCATTGAGGTGCGCGTCATGCGCCAGCTTGCGATACTTTTCCAGCAGCTGCGGCGCATTGCCGCGCGCCCGGCTGTCGATCCGGTTGAGCTGCTGTCCGCCGCCGTTGCCCTGGCGATTGCCCCGGCCGCGCCGGCGGTTGTTCCCACGATTGTTGTTCAAGGGGTACGTTTCCCTAAATGGCCAATCCCACCGGCATTCCGGCTGCCTGACCGCATGACCCTGTGCCACGCCCGCACCGGTGGCGCCGTGGCCCCGACATCTGCTAGACTGGGTGGCCGAAGCGCCACCGAACCGCAAATGTTGGATTGAACCGGCGGATCGCACCTGATGGCGGACCGGCGCTGGTCTGGGGGCGATTTACGCGCTGGCACCCGCCTTGCCAAGCGAAAACTTGAGTTCGAGCACACGGTCGCGCCCGGCCAGGTCGGGATGGACGCACACGCAAAAGCCCGCACGCTCGGCAATCGCGCTGACGGCATCGGCCTGGCTCGCGCCGATCTCGACCAGCGCGGTGCCTTCCCTTGCCAGCAGCGCGGGGAGCTGGGGGATCAGCATTCGATAGGCATCGAGGCCATCCGGGCCGGCAAACAGCGCGCCCGCCGGTTCATGCGCGCGCACCGAGAGATCGAGCACGGCCCGGTCCTCGACATAGGGCGGATTGGCGAGGATCAGGTCGAACCGGTCCAGCGCCTCCGCCCAGCCCGGCGCATCCCAGTCCGCCAGGCGGAAATCCGCCCTGGCGGCCAGACCGCGCTGCGCCGCATTGGCACGGGCCCCAGCCAGCGCGGCTTCGCGACGGTCGATCCCGATTCCTCCGGCGGCCGGCATCTGGGCCAGCACCGCCAACAGCAACGCGCCCGAGCCGGTCCCGCAATCGAGCACCCGGCGGGCATCCGCCCCCGCCGCCAGCGCGCGTTCGACCAGCACCTCGCTGTCCCCGCGCGGGATCAGCACCGCCGGGCCGACCGCGAAGGGCAAGCCATAGAAATCCTGGGTCCCGATGATGTAGGCAACCGGCTCATGCGCCGCACGGCGCTCGACCAGCGCGGCAAAGCCGGGCGGGCAGGGATCGGTCATCCGCCGAAGCAGCAGGTCCGAGCGCGAGGCACCGAGCAGGTGCGCCATCAGCACCTCGGCATCGAGCCGGGCGGTATCGGAGGTGGCGGCGAGGCGCAGGGCCGCGGCGCGGATCGCCTCGGCAACCGTCACTCGCCCAGCGCCGCCAGCCGCTTGGCCTGATCCTCGGCGGTCAGCGCGTCGATCAGCTCGCCCAGCCCCGGCCCTTCGAGGATCTCGGGCAGGCGGTGCAGGGTCAGGTTGATGCGGTGATCGGTGACTCGGCCCTGCGGGAAATTGTAGGTGCGGATCCGTTCAGAGCGGTCGCCCGAGCCGACCATTGCCCGCCGCGCCTCCGCCTCGGCGCCCTGGGCGGCATCGCGCTGGGCCTCGAACAGGCGCGCGCGCAGCACGGCCATCGCCTTTTCCTTGTTCTTGTGTTGGCTGCGCCCGTCCTGGCAGGTCACCACGGTGCCGGTCGGCAGGGGGGTGATCCGCACCGCCGAATCGGTGGTGTTGACGTGCTGCCCGCCCGCGCCGGATGCGCGGTAGACGTCGATCTTGAGATCCCTGTCCTCGATCGCCACGTCAACCTCGTCGGGTTCGGGCAGCACGGCCACGGTCGCCGCGCTGGTGTGGATGCGCCCGCCGCTCTCGGTCACGGGAACGCGCTGGACGCGGTGGACCCCGCTTTCGAACTTGAGCCTGGCGAAAACGCCGTTGCCGCTGATTTCGGCCACGGCTTCCTTGAAGCCCCCGATATCGCTGGCATTGGCGCTGACCATCTCAAAGCGCCAGCCCTGCTCCGCGGCGAAGCGCTCGTACATCCTGAGGAGATCGGCGGCGAACAGCGCTGCCTCGTCACCCCCGGTTCCGGCGCGCACCTCGAGCATGGCCGAACGGCTGTCGGCCGCATCGCGCGGCAGCATGGCGATCGCCAGGGCGTGTTCGGCCTCGGGCAGGTCGGCCCTGATCCGGGCCAGCTCCTCCTCGGCCAGCTCTCGCATTTCGGGATCGGAGCCCGGTTCATTGAGCGCGGCCAGGCTCGCCAGCTCGCCGCGCATCGACGCCACGGCCCCGGCGGCCTTGGCCACCGGTTCCAGCTCGGCATAGTCGCGGCTGGCGGCGATGAAGTCCTTGCCCTCCAGCGTACCCGAAGCCAGCCGCGCCTCGATCTCGGCGAAGCGGGCAGCAATCTGGGCAAGACGGGCGTCGCTTACCGACACGCCTGTTCCCCTATCCCGTCATGCTGAACTTGTTTCAGCATCCAACGTGCCGCACAAACCGCCCTATGCCGCTTGAACGCAACCCGTGCGTCTACATCCTTGCGAGCCAGCCGCGCGGCACGCTCTACATCGGCGTGACGTCGAACCTTGAAGCCCGCTTGTGGCAGCACCGCGACGGCGCGATTGCGGGCTTCACCCAAAGGCACGGCGTTAGGCGGCTCGTCTGGTTCGAGATGCACTGCGACATGATTGCCGCGATCACCCGCGAAAAGCAGCTCAAGAACTGGCGCCGGCAATGGAAAATCAACCTGATCGAGGAGACCAACCCGCATTGGGGCGATCTGGCGGTTGGGCTGGGCTTTCCCCCGCTGGATCGATGACGCGGTCATCAATCCGTCACCCTGAACTTGTTTCAGGGTCCATCGTGCGGCCTGCTCTGCGCTGCCGGGAAGGCCAAAATGGCGCAGCCTTGCTGCCCCACTGAGCTTCGGGCTGCGGGGAGAAATGGACCCTGAAACAAGTTCAGGGTGACGGTGAGAGCCAGAAGCACCCGTCGCGCCAAACCCGTCATGCTGAACTTGTTTCAGCATCCATAGTGCCGTGAAATTGGAATGGCACGAATCAGACAGGTGTCCTGAGACTGCGAGAGTCACGGTTCCAAGCGCCCTAAGATGTCCTTGATCCGGCCCAACTCTTCGGTTGCAGGGTCAGCTTGGGTACGAATGAAGGTCTTTCCGTCGCGGACCGAAATAGAAACGAGCACCTTGGCCGGTATCTTCGCCGCTTTGTCGTATCGTTTGCGGGGCGACCCACTAGCAATCATCTCGGTTGAAAAGCCAATAGCGCGCAACTCGGTATTGGCTTTGGTTCCAAGGTTGAGAAGACTGTCTTCTTCGACAGCAATGCTGACAACAACATCTTCGATTGGCACCTCCCCCACCAGCATCGCCAACCGCTCAATCCCCGCAGCCCAGCCTACCGCGGGCGTGAAGGGACCACCCAAACTCTCCATCAACCCGTCATAGCGCCCGCCGCCCAGCACGGTGCCTTGCGCGCCGAGCCGGTCGGTGACGAATTCGAAGGCGGTGTGGCGGTAGTAGTCCAGCCCGCGCACCAGCGCCGGGGCGCGGGTCCAGGCGACGCCTGCCGCATCGAGGCCCGAGGTGACCTTGCCGAAGAAATCCTGCGCCTCGCCGCTCAGGAAGTCGTCGATCTTCGGAGCATCGGCCACAAAGGCCTTGTCGCGCGGATCCTTGCTGTCGAGGATGCGCAAGGGATTGCGCTCCAGCCGGTCCTGCGAATCCTCGCTCAGCTCACCTTTCACGGCGCGGAAGTATTCGATCAGCGCGGCGCGCCAGGCATCGCGGCTGGCCGCGTCGCCCAGGGTGTTGAGCATCAGCGTCACCCCATCGGCGATGCCCAATTCCTTGAGGAGCTGGTCGGCCAGGCACAGCAGTTCCACATCGGCCTGCGGCTCCCCGGCGCCGATGATCTCGGCATCGAGCTGGTGGAACTGGCGGTAGCGGCCCTTTTGCGGGCGTTCATAGCGGAACAGCGGGCCGTGCGTGGCAACCTTCAGCGGGGCGTGCTGCTGCCAGCCGTTGGTGAGAAATGCCCGGCAGATCCCGGCGGTGAATTCGGGGCGCAGGGTGAGCGATTCGCCGCCGCGATCCTCGAACGAATACATCTCCTTGGAGACGACATCGGTGGTCTCGCCGATTGAGCGGCTGAACACCTCGGTCTTCTCGAACACCGGCATTTCCACCCGGCGGAAGCGGTAGAGCTTGCGCACCCGCTCGAAAGTTTCGACGACATGCGCGAAAGCCTCGGCTTCGGCGCCGAAAATGTCCTGGGTTCCTCTGATCGCCTGCGGTGTGTTCATGGGACAGCGCCCCTAGACCTTTTGTCCTTCGTCGAAAAGCCGTTGCCGAAGGTTGCGATGCAAAGGCCCGCACGGCATGAACCGGCGATGCAGATGAAATCGAACGTTCTGAGCGCTCTGGCCGCCGTCCTGGCGCTTGTCGGCGCCGCCCCCTCGCTTGCCGCCAATTCCGCGCCGTTGGCGGTTCCGATCGCCGCAACGGTTCCCGCCCCGGCCGACACGCCCTGGCCGGGTGGTGCGATCACGCTCGATATCGATGCCAGCGACACCGCGCGTTCGGTGTTCCGCGTGACCGAGACGATCCCGCTGGCTCCCGGCACCCGCCGCCTGACCCTGCTCTATCCGCAGTGGCTGCCCGGCAATCACGCGCCGACCGGCCCGGTAACCCAGCTGGTCGACCTGAAGTTCGAGGCCGATGGCAAACCGGTGAAGTGGTCGCGCGATCCGGTCGAGCTGTTCGCCTTCCACCTCGATCTGCCCGAAGGCGCGCGGCAGGTAACCGCGCGCTTCATCCACACCGCGCCGCTTCAGGAAAGCGAGGGACGGGTGACGATGACCCCGGCGATCATCAACCTGCAGTGGGAGAAGATGAGCCTTTACCCCGCCGGGCACTATGTGCGGCAATTGCGCTATCGCCCCAGCGTGACCCTGCCCGAAGGGTGGAGCGCGGCGACCGCTCTCGACGGGGTGAGCCAGGCGGGCAGCCGCTGGTCGTGGAGCGAGGTCGGCTATGACACGCTGGTCGATTCGCCGATCTTTGCGGGCAAAAACTTCCGCAAGTGGGATCTTGGCCACGGCGTGACGCTCAACGTGGTGGCCGACAAGGCCGAACAGCTTGGCGCCACGGGCGAACAGATCGCCGCCCACGGCGCACTGGTCGAAGAGGCGCTGATCGCTTTCGGCAGCCGCCATTTCGATCACTACGAACTGCTGCTGGCGCTCTCGGACAAGCTCAGCGGGATCGGGCTGGAGCACCACCGCTCAAGCGAGAACCAGCTCGATCCGCGCGCCTTCCTCGATTGGGACAAGAACGAATACGAGCGCGATCTGCTGCCGCATGAATTCAGCCATTCGTGGAGCGGCAAGTTCCGCCGCCCGGCGCGGCTGTGGACCCCGGACTATCGCCAGCCGATGCAGGACGATCTGCTCTGGGCCTACGAGGGGCAGGACGAGTTCTGGGGGCTGGTGCTGTCGGCTCGCTCGGGGCTGCAATCGAAGGACATGGTGCTGGGCCAGCTGGCCAGCTCGGCGGGCAAGTATTCCAACCAGGCCGGGCGGCGCTGGCGCTCGATCGAGGATACCGGGTTCGATCCGGCGATGGGCTACCGCAAGCCCAAGCCCTGGGCATCGCTGGCGCGCGGGACCGACTATTACAGCGAAGGCGCGCTGGTCTGGCTCGAGGCGGATCAGGTGATTCGCGCCGGAACCGACGGGCGCAGGTCGATCGACGATTTCGCCCAGCGCTTCCTGGGCGCGCGCGACGGCGATTGGGGCGAAATGACATTCGAGATGAAGGACGTGGTCGCCGCGCTGAACGGCGTCTACCCCCACGACTGGGATCGCTTCCTGCGCACCCGCCTGATGACCCCGGGCCAGCCCGCGCCGGTGCGCGGGATCGAGCTGGGCGGCTACCGGCTGGTGTGGAGGGATGCCCCCAACCCTTACGATGCGGCGCGCATGGCGGCCGGACGCAGCCTGGCGCTCGACTATTCGCTTGGCTTTACGCTCGACAAGGACGGACGGGTTTCCGCCACCTTGTGGGACAGCCCGGCCTTCAACGCCGGGATCGTTACCGGGGCGCGGATCGTCGCGGTCAACGGCACGGCCTACAGCGCTGACGAGATCAAGGCGGCGATTGCCTCTGCTGCGGGAGGCGGCCCGCTTGAGTTGCTGGTCCAGCGCGGCGAGCGGTTTGCCACGGTGGCGATCGACTATCGCGGCGGCCTGCGCTGGCCCTGGCTGGAGCGCGCCGCGCCGGGCACCGCCCCGGCCGGGCTCGATCTGCTGCTTGCGCCCCGCAGGCCGATGCCAAAGCGCAAGTGATCGCATTCCTGTTGCAGCGCAACATTGGCGCGGCTAGAGGCGCGGGCCATGCGTATCGACAAGATCCCCGTGGGCGACAATCCGCCCGAGAGCCTCAACGTCATCATCGAGGTGCCCGTCGGCGGCGAACCGGTGAAGTACGAATTCGACAAGGAATCCGGCGCGCTGTTCGTTGACCGGATCCTGCATACCCCGATGCGCTATCCGGCCAATTACGGCTTCATTCCGCACACCCTGTCGGACGATGGCGATCCGCTCGACGCGCTGGTGATCGCGCGCTCGCCCTTCGTGCCGGGCTGCGTGGTGCGCGCCCGCCCGATCGGCGTGCTCAACCTCGAGGACGAACACGGCGGCGACGAAAAGCTGATCTGCGTGCCGGTGGATTCGACCTTTCCCTATTATTCCGACATCGGCGAGCAAAAGGATCTGCCCTCGATCGTGCTGGCGCAGATCGAGCACTTCTTCACCCATTACAAGGACCTCGAGGCCGAGAAATGGGTGCGGATTGGCAAGTGGGGCGATGCCGACGATGCCAAGCGCGTGGTGCTGGAATGCATCGCGCGGTATGAGGCTTCGAAGGCCGACTAACGGGGGAGCGGGCTGGCAAGGCCAAGCAGATCGCGGAGGCGATCGGCGCATCCGGCAGGCGACTCTCCTCAGTCCCCCGCCACGGTCATCCCGTCGATGCGGATCGTGGGGACGTTGATCGAGCGGTGCCATTCCAGATCGCTGGCGGGCGTCAGCTGCGCGAACATGGCGATCAGGTTGCCCGCCACGGTGAATTCGGCCACCGGCCCGGCGATCTCGCCCCCGACGATGCGGAAGCCCGAAGCGCCGCGGCTGTAATCGCCGGTCACCGCGTTGACCCCGTGTCCGATCAGCTCGGTGACATAGACTCCATCGGCAATGTCCGCGATCAGCTCGGCCACGCTCATCGCTCCGGCGGCGAGATACATGTTGGCGGGCGAGACCCCGTGGCCGCGGGTGGCGTGGCCGGTCGGCTGGCGGCCGAGCTGCCGCGCGGCGGCGGCATCCATCAGCCAGCCGGTCAGCCGCCCGTCATCGACCAGCTTGCGCGCGCGCACCGTCAGCCCTTCGCCGTCGAAGGGGTGCGAGGAAAGCCCGCGCCTGCGCAGCGGATCCTCGGCGATTTCCACGCCTGGGGCAAAGATTTGGGCTTCTTCCTTGTCGAGCAGGAAGCTGGCGCGCCGGGCGATGGCGCTGCCGCTGATCGCCCCAGCCAGATGGCCCAGCAGGCTGCCGCCAACGCGCGGATCGAACACCACCGGCATCGGCCCGCTCTTGACCCTGCCCGGATCGAGCCGGGCAACCGCGCGGGTGCCGGCTTGAGCGCCGATCTCCGCCGGACTGGGCAGGTCTTCGCTGTGGTGCGCGCTGCGCCAGGCATAGTCGCGCTGCATCCCCGATCCCTCGCCCGCCACCATCGTCGCGCTGAGCGACCGCCCGGTCCCGGCGTAGGAACCGGCGAAGCCGTGGCTGGTGGCAAGCGCGAAAACCCTGTCCGAGGCGCTGGCGCTGGCACCCTTGCTGTTGCTGACCCCGGCTACTGCGCGCGCCGCATCCTCGCACTCCAGCGCCAGTTCGCGCAGGTGCTGCGGGCTGGGTTCCTGGGCATCGCACAGGTCAAGGTCGGGGAACGGCCCTTTGGCCAGCAGCTCTTCGGGGGCGAGCCCGGCATACCGGTCCTCCGGGGCGGCCCGGGCCATTGCCACCGCGCGGGTTGCAAGCTCGGTCAGCGCGGCATCGGACAGGTCGCTTGAGCCGATCGAGGCCGAGCCTTGGCCCACGAAGACCCTGAGATCGAGGTGTTCGCTTTCCGATCGCTCGACATCCTCAAGCTGTCCCAGCCGCACCTGGACGCCTTCGGACGAGCTGCCGGAATAGACCGCGTCGGCGGCATCGGCGCCCGCGCGGCGCGCCAGATCGACCAGCGCGGCAGCGCGGGCCTGGGCCTGGGTGGGATCGAGCATGGGGTGTGGCTACTCCGAGGCTGGGGAGCAGCCGATCTAGGGATGCGAAGGCAAAAGGGCAATCAGCCGAAAAACAGCGCCAGCAGCTTGAACAGCGCGGTGATCGCGAAAGGCAGGCCGATCGCCATCAGCCACAGCCAGGTCCGGTCACGGCGGTAGGCGGCGGCGAAGGTCGGATCGGCGGCCTGATCGTCGTTGAGACGGTTCCAGCGATGCTCAAAGCGGCGGCAGGCCGGAATGATCGCGGCGACCAGCAGCGCGAGCGCGAAATAGGGCAGCAGCGATCCGCCCTTGGAATGGAGCGCACCCATGGTGACGAAAATCTGCAGCGCGGTATAGGCGAGCAGCGCATAGGCGATGTTGTCGCTCATCCGCTTGCGCCAGTCGAGCGGCTTGTCCTGCGCCGACTTGCCCCAGACCTCGGCTTGCCCGTTCTTGGCCATTGTTGTGTCCCCTCCAGCGGCCCCGAAGATGAGTAAATCACCTAAGGCGCGGATTATCAACCCTCGTTAAGCATTGCCGCTATGGCCGGATTGCGACAGACCATGCATGAAACCTGCCAAACTGCCCATGCGATCTTGCCGAGCCAGCCCGAGCCTCCTAAATCGCCCCGAGATGGATAGCACGACCCACCTTGCCCAAGAGCATGCCGCCGCTGCCCCGCCGATCCCGCAGGGCGGGCTGGAGGTGATCTCGATCGCCAAGAGCTATGACAAGCGCGCCGTGCTGACCGATATCTCGCTTTCGGTCGCCAAGGGCGAGGTGCTGGGGCTGCTGGGGCCGAACGGCGCAGGCAAGACCACCTGCTTCTATTCGATCATGGGGCTGGTGCGGCCGGATTCGGGCCGGATCCTGATGGACGGGGTCGATGTCACCAACCTGCCGATGTATCGCCGCGCGATCCTTGGCCTGGGCTATCTGCCGCAGGAAACCAGCATCTTTCGCGGCATGACGGTTGAACAGAACATCAACTGCGTGCTCGAACTGGTCGAACCCGATGCCCAGGTCCGCGCGCAGGAGCTTGAGCGGTTGCTTGAGGAATTCGGGCTGACGCGGCTGCGCGCCAGCGCGGCGATGGCGCTTTCGGGCGGTGAGCGGCGCCGCTGCGAAATCGCCCGGGCCCTGGCCGCCAGCCCCTCGATCATGCTGCTCGACGAACCCTTCGCCGGGATCGATCCGCTTTCGATTGCCGATATCCGTCACCTGGTGATCGATCTGAAAGAGCGCGGGATCGGGGTGCTGATTACCGATCACAACGTGCGCGAAACGCTCGACATCGTCGATCGGGCCTGCATCATCTATGGCGGGCAGGTGCTGTTTGCGGGCAGCCCCGAGGCGCTGGTCGCCGATGAGAACGTGCGCCGCCTCTACCTTGGCGAAGGATTCACGCTCTAGGCGGCCCGATCATGGCGCTCGGTCCCAGACTTGACCTGAGGCAAAGCCAGTCGCTGGTGATGACGCCGCAGCTCCAGCAGGCGATCAAGCTGCTGGCGCTATCGAACCTAGAGGTTGAAACCTTCATCGGCGAGGCGCTCGACGCCAATCCGCTGCTGGAAATCGGCGAGGCGGGACCCGTGCCGGCCGAGGCGGTCGGGCCGGACGAGGGCGAAACGCGGCGCACCACGCTGGAAAGTTCGCCGGTCGATCAGCTCGTCGCCGAGGGCCGGGCCGAGGACGATCGCCCGCTCGATATCGATGCCTCCGCGCTCGACCGCGATCGCGACACCGGTGACTGGAGCGCCGAGTTCCGCCTGGGCGGGGGCGAGGAGGGGCCGGGGATCGACGAGCGCGGCGAGGGCGACAAGACCCTGGCCGAGCATCTCGATGCGCAGATCGGCGCGGCCTCGCGCGATCCGCGGCGCGCCTTCATCGCCCGCCATATCGTCGGCCAGCTTGACGAGGCGGGTTACCTGCCGGTGCCCTTGCGCGAGGTTGCCGCAGAGCTGGGGGTCACGCTGGCCGAGGCCGAGGCCGGGCTGGAACTGGTGCAAAGTCTCGATCCGACCGGGGTTGGTGCGCGAAATCTTGGCGAATGCCTGGCGCTCCAGGCCAGGGAAGCCGATCGCTACGATCCCTGCATGGAGCGGCTGCTCGATAACCTCGATCTGATCGCCAAGGGCGAGCTGGCCCGGCTCAGGCGGATCTGCGGGGTCGACGATGAGGACTTCGCCGACATGCTGGCCGAGCTGCGCGGCTACGACCCCAAGCCCGGTCTGCGCTTTGCCGCCGGCGGGGGCGAGGCGGTGACGCCCGACATCCTGATCGGCGCGCGCAGCGATGGCGGCTGGGACGTTCGGCTCAACGAGGCGACCCTGCCGCGCCTGATCGTCAACCGCAGCTACTATGTCGAGATGCGCGGCGCCTGCGACGACAAGGCGGCGCGCGGCTGGCTTTCGGACAAGCTGGCCGACGCCAACTGGCTGGTAAAAGCGCTCGACCAGCGGGCCCGGACTATCCTCAAGGTCGCCAGCGAGCTGGTCAAACAACAGGATGGCTTTTTCCGCCACGGGGTGGCGCAACTGAAGCCGCTGACGCTGCGCGCCGTGGCCGAGGCGATCGGAATGCACGAATCGACCGTCAGCCGCGTCACCTCGAACAAGTACCTGCTGTGCGCGCGCGGCACCTTCGAACTCAAATTCTTCTTCACCTCGGGCGTGGGCTCGACCCAAGGCGAGGGCGGGGCTTCGGCCGAAGCGGTCAAGGCCGCGATCCGCCAGCTGATCGACGCCGAGGATCCCAAGGCGATCCTCTCCGACGATACCCTGGTCGATCTGCTCAAGACGCGCGGATACGATCTTGCCCGGCGCACCGTGGCCAAATACCGCGAGGCGATCGGGCTTGGCTCGTCGGTGCAGCGGCGGCGGCAAAAGGCGCTGGCGCGAATGGGCTGAGCGGTTATCGTGGGGTTTTCGGCAACCAAGCCCCGCGGAGACAGACCATGATCGCCCCCAAGATAGCCCTGCTGCCGCTGGTGGCCCTGTTTGCCCTGACTGCGGCGCCTTCTGGTGCCCGGGCGGCCCCGGCGGAATACTTCGCGGGCGATCCTGGCATGCCCTTTTCCGAAGCGGTGCGGGTGGGTGACCTGCTGATCCTTTCGGGTCAGATCGGGGTGGCGCCGGGCACCAATGCGCTGGTGCCGGGCGGTATTTCCGCTCAGGCGCGCCAGACGATGGACAATATCGGTGCGATCCTGGGGCGGCGCGGGCTGGGGTTCGACGATGTGGTCAAATGCACCGTGATGCTCGGCGATATCAGGGATTGGCCGGCCTTCAACGCGGTCTACACCGGCTATTTCAAGCCTGGACGCCTGCCCGCGCGCAGCGCCTTTGCGGCTTCGGGGCTGGCCTATGGCGGCGCGGTCGAGGTGGAATGCTGGGCGCAGTTTCCTGCGCGCAAAGGCAAGCGCTGAACCAAGGGAGAGGATGATGGCCCGCTTTACCAAACGGCAGGTTCTGGCGCTGGGCGGGGGCGCGCTGGCCGTGGCGGCCGGCGGCGGCTATCTGGCGCTGCGACCCAAACCGGCGCCGATCGGATTTGTCGTATCCGAAGCCGAGCTGGCCTGGGCCAAGGCCTTCCTGGCCGAACACATGGCGATCGATGCCCATGCCCACCCCGGGCGCACCTTCGTGCGCGGGGCGGAACATCTTTCGGGCAAGGTCTATCTCGCCAAGCTGCTGGGCACTTTCGAGGCGACCACCGTGGCGCAAATGCGCGAGGGCGGGTTGACCGCCGCCGCCTTTGCCGCGGTTTCCGATTTCCAGGCGCTGGGTTTCAAGGGCGAGGGGCTTGAGGCCGTGCGCGCCTTCGAGCCGGGCGAGGCCTGGGAGAGCTACCGGCGGCAGATCGCCAATCTCAAGGCGCTGGGCATCAGCGGCCTGGTCCACCCCGTGCTGGCGTTGGAGGACTTTGCCGCCGCGCACCGCTCGGGCAAGCCCGGGGCTTTCCTCACCGTCGAGGGCGGCGATTTCCTCGAAGGCAAGGCCGAGCGCGTCGCCCAGGCCCATGCCGACGGAGTCCGCTCGATCACCTTGATGCACTACCGCACCAACGAACTGGGTGACATCATCACCGGCAAGCCGGTGCACGGCGGACTAACCCCCGCGGGCGAGGAGGTGGTGCGGGCGATGAACCAGGCCGGGGTTCTGATCGACGTGGCCCATGCCTCGGAAGCAACCGCCTTTGCTGCTGTCGCGGCCTCGGCGCGTCCGGTCATGGCCAGCCACGTCCACATCCACGGCGGCTCGGCCGACCATCCCCGCTTCATCTCGCGCGAGCTGGCCCAGGCCGTGGCGCAGCGCGGGGGCGGGGTGCTGGGTGCCTGGCCGGCGGGGATCGGGATCACCGATCTGGCCGGTTTCGTGCGCCGCACGCTCGAACTGGTCGAGGCGGTGGGGATCGACCATGTCTGCCTCGGCACCGACATGGACGCCAACTACAAGCCGGTGTTCGACAATTATGCCCATCTGCCGCAGTTCCTTGCCGGGCTGCGCCAGCAGGGGCTGGCCGAGGACGGGCTGGCCAAGCTGATCGGCGGCAATTTCCTGCGCCTGTTCGGCGAAGCCTGCACCCCCGCCTGACATTTGCGCAGGAGAAGGGCCGGGAACCCTCGCGGGTACCCGGCCCTCCGGCTTCCCTCCCGGGAAAGACCTTGCGCTCAGGCGGCGATCGGGTTGCCGCCTTCCATCGCGTGGAGCACGCGCGGATCGTCGAAGATCGGGATCCCGGCTTCCTCGTATTTCTTGCGCGCGGTGGGAGTGAGCAGCCCGACCCGGGCCAGAGCGGGAAGCATCAGGTCCTTCATCGCGTGGATCTGCCCCGGGGGCAGTTCCTGCATGATCCCGGCATCCTTGGCCTCGGCCATGCCCTTGAAGAAATCCTCGGGTTCGATGTTGGCGTTGTAGAGCACCTCCATGAAGCCCGGATCGACCTTGCTGGCGAGCGTCCCGGTCTGGGTGCCGTTGGCGAGGATGTTGATCGCCTGGAAGGCGAAATCGGCCAGATCCTCGCGCTCGTCCTCGGGCAGCCGGCCGATCTCCGGGCCAAGGAAGGCATGGCCAAACGAGACGTGGCGGCTTTCATCGCGCATCACGTTGAAGGTGATCGCTTTCAGCAGCTCGCACTGGGTGGTGCGGTACATGTTGTTGAAGGCGCCGAGTGCCAGCCCCTCGACGATCATGTTCATCCCGATCATCACCTTCTCGTAGCGGTCGCTCTGCAGCGTCGCGTCGATCAGCGCCTTGAGCCAGGGCGACATCGGATAGACGATCGCGATCTTGTCGCAGTACTTGGCATAGACCTCGACGTGGCGGGCCTCGTCCATGGTCTGGGTGGCGGCATAGAGCTTGGCGGTCGAATCCGGCACCGAATGGGTCACGCAGGCCGCGGTCATCAGCGCGCCCTGCTCGCCGTGGAGAAACTGCGAGAGCAGCTGCGCGGTCGAATGGGCAGTGAAGGTTTCCTGCTGCGATTTCGACAGCTTGGAAAAGAACGGCATGCGGTGATAGACGTCGGAGCGATCGTTGATCATCGGCTTCGAGGGGTCGACCGGGGTATCCCAGTTGAGCAGCTGGTCCGAATCCCACTGGTCCTGCT
>JAKOWQ010000325.1 GCA_029781465.1 Pseudomonadota bacterium | reverse complement strand
TGCCCCATTTCGGCGTCGAAGCTGCGCAGCCCGGCATGCAGCGAATAGATCAGCGAGATCGACAATGCGTCCCTGAGATAGGATTCGATCGCGGCGGTATCGGGCGAGGGCGCCCCCAGCCGCGCGGCCAGCGCCTCGGCCGCGCGGTCAAGTCTGTCGACATAGTTGTTGGCAAGGTGGAACCAGTCGCGCACTTCTTCCCACGGCAGTCGCGCGGCGCTGCCGCTTTCGCTCGCCAGCGCCTCGTCGACCATCTGCAGCCGCTGCTGGGTGCGGCGGTAGGCCTCGTGCAGCGCGACGAAACGATCGGCCAGCAGCGGTTGCTGTTCCGAGGCGCGGGCAAGTTGGGCCGGGTCCATCGGCTCGGCGAACAGCGGATCGGCGTTGGCCTCGCGCAGCGCGGCCAGCCGGGTTTCGCCTTCGCCCGCGCCGATCTCGCGCCAATCGAGCGGAAAGGCACGGCTCAGCCGCTCGATCAGCGCCGGGGTCAGCGGGCGATCGTCGTGTTCAAGCTGCGAGAGGTAGGACGTGCTGATCCCGAGCAGTTCACCCATCGCTGCCTGGTTAAGCCCCCGCTCCGCGCGCAGCGTCTTCAGTCTTTCCCCGGCAAAGATGCGGCGTTTGAGCACTGCGTGACCTTCCTGCGTCTCGGCTATCTCTGCGTCTCTGCGAGAAACCGGTTCCCTGTGTTTCTCGCAGAGGCGCAGAGAAAGCGGAGCGCGCAAAGCAATATGCCGCTTCGCGGAATTTTGCAAATATGGACTTTGCAACTTCGCAAATTCACATTGGACAGCGCGGAAATTCCGCCGCAAGGGCAGGGTTTCGGAATCCGGAACGGGGTAACAATGTCCGCAAACATCGCCGAAATGGAACGCCGCCGCGCCGCTGCCCGCCTTGGCGGGGGGCAGAAGCGGATCGATGCGCAGCACGCCAAGGGCAAGCTCACCGCGCGCGAGCGGCTTCTGATCCTGCTCGACGAGGGCAGCTTTGAAGAGATCGACATGTATGTCGAGCACAACTGCACCGATTTCGGCATGCCCGATACCACGATCCCCGGCGACGGGGTGGTGACCGGAAGCGGCACCATAAATGGCCGGCTGGTCTATGTCTTCAGCCAGGATTTCACCGTATTCGGCGGTGCGGTTTCCGAACGCCACGCGATGAAGATCTGCAAGGTGATGGACACCGCGATGAAGGTCGGCGCGCCGGTGATCGGGCTGAATGACAGCGGCGGCGCGCGAATCCAAGAAGGCGTCGCCAGCCTCGGCGGCTATGCCGAGATCTTCCAGCGCAACGTGCTGGCATCGGGCGTGGTGCCGCAACTGTCGCTCATCATGGGCCCCTGCGCTGGCGGGGCGGTCTACAGCCCGGCGATGACCGACTTCATCTTCATGGTGAAGGACAGCTCCTACATGTTCGTCACCGGCCCCGACGTGGTCAAGACCGTGACCAACGAGGTGGTCACCCAGGAGGAGCTGGGCGGGGCGATCACCCATTCGACCAAGACCAGCGTGGCCGATCTGGCGCTGGAAAACGATATCGAGGCACTGCTGACGGCGCGCGATTTCTTCGATTTTCTGCCCTTGAACAACAAGGCCGGGGTGCCCGAACGGCCGACCAGCGACCCGTGGGACCGGATCGAGGACAGCCTCGACACGCTGATCCCCGCCAATGCCAACCAGCCCTATGACATGCACGAAGTGGTCAGGAAGGTGCTGGACGAGGGCGAGTTTTTCGAGATCCAGCCCGGCCATGCCGCCAATATCCTGTGCGGTTTCGGGCGGGTAGAGGGCAAGACCGTGGGGGTGATCGCCAACCAGCCGATGGTGCTGGCGGGCGTGCTCGACATCAATTCCAGCAAGAAGGCCGCGCGCTTCGTGCGGTTCTGCGACGCCTTTTCGATCCCGATCCTGACCTTCGTCGACGTGCCCGGGTTCCTCCCCGGCACGAGCCAGGAACTGGGCGGGATCATCAAGCACGGCGCCAAGCTGCTGTTCGCCTATGCCGAGGCGACCGTGCCCAAGATCACCGTCATCACCCGCAAGGCCTATGGCGGGGCCTATGACGTGATGGCATCGAAGCACCTGCGCGGCGATCTCAATTACGCCTGGCCCACCGCCGAAATCGCGGTGATGGGCGCCAAGGGCGCGGTGGAGATCATCTTCCGCTCCGACATCGGCGATCCCGACAAGATCGCGGAACGGACCAGGGAATATGAAGACCGCTTCGCCAATCCGTTCGTCGCGGCGAGCAAGGGCTTCATCGACGAGGTGATCCACCCGCGCAACACGCGGCGGCGGATCGCGCTGGGGCTGCGGAAACTGAGGACCAAGAGTCTCGAGAACCCGTGGAAGAAGCATGACAATATTCCGCTTTGAGGAAATCCAATGAAACTAGGCCGTCTCAACCACATCGGCGTGGCAACGCCCTCGATCGCGGACTCGATCGCCTTCTACCGCGACGTGATGGGCGCGACGAAGATCCATGCGCCGTTCGATCTGGAATCGCAGGGCGTGAAGGTGTGCTTCGTCGATACCCCCGGCGCGGACGGGGCCATGAACGGCACCCAGATCGAGCTGATCGAGCCGCTGCCCGGCAACACCAGCATCGCGGGGTTCCTCGCGAAGAACCCGCAGGGTGGGCAGCACCACATGTGCTACGAGGTCCCCGATATTCACGCCGCCAAGGCCGAGTTCGAGGCTCTGGGCAAGCGCGTGCTGGGCGAACCGCGGATTGGGGCGCATGGCACCCTGATCTTCTTCGTCCACCCCCGCGACATGGGCGGGGTGCTGACCGAAATCATGGAAACGCCGAAGGAGGGCGAACACTGGTCGAACTGAACTTCTCCCCTCCCGCTTGCGGGAGGGGCTGGGGGTGGGCCCCATAACCCACACCAACTTCGCCTGGGCCGCTGCGCGACCAAGGCTACGTATCCTCTCCCGCAAGCGGGCGAGGAATTGGGAGGAATAATGACCTACGAAACGATTGTCCTGACGGTTGAAAACCAGATCGCCACAATCACGCTCAACCGTCCCGAGCGGCTCAACGCCTGCCCGCCGAACATGGCGGA
>JAKOWQ010000321.1 GCA_029781465.1 Pseudomonadota bacterium | reverse complement strand
GGAAACCCAATGGCTTCAGCCAAGAACCGTCCGCTTTCGCCGCATTTGCAAATCTGGCGCTGGGGGCCGGCGATGCTGGTCTCTATCCTGCACCGCGTTTCGGGTGACGGGCTGGCGCTGGTCGGGCTGGCGGTGCTGGTTTGGTGGCTGGGCGCACTGGCCGGGGGCGAGGAAAGTTACGTCTACTTCCTGCGCCACATGAAGGAATGGTACGGCCAGGTGCTGCTGGTCGGGCTGAGCTGGGCCTTCTTCAACCACATGTGCTCGGGCATCCGCCACTTCGTGCTCGATATCGGCGCGGGCTTCGAGCTCAAGAACAATGCCCTGTGGTCGGCACTGACACCGATCCTGGCAATCGTCCTCACCATCGCCGCCTGGGCGGCGGTGCTCTATCGCTAAGGGGCTGACGGGCAATGGGTAACGGAACCTCGATCGGCCGCGTGCGCGGGCAGGGCTCGGCGCATTCGGGCACCCACCACTGGCTGGTGCAGCGCTTTACCGCGATCGGCAATCTGGTGCTGGGGCTGTGGCTGGCCTTTTCGCTGCTACGGCTGCCCAACTATTCCTACACCAGCGTGATTGACTGGATCGCCCATCCGCTGGCCGGAACCGCAGTGGGGCTGTTCGTGCTGTCCTCGTTCTGGCACGCCCGGCTGGGGCTTCAGGTGCTGATCGAAGACTACGTGCACGAGCATGCCAACAAGTTCGCCTGCATGGCGCTGCTCAATCTCGCCACTTTCGCGGGGGCCGGTCTTGGCCTCGTCAGCGTGATCCGCCTCGTGCTGGGAGCCCATCAATGAGCGCGCCTGCCTACAAGATTATCGACCACACCTATGACACCGTCGTCGTCGGCGCCGGCGGTTCGGGGCTGCGCGCCACGATGGGCAGCGCCGAGGCGGGTTTGAAAACCGCCTGCATCACCAAGGTGTTCCCCACCCGCAGCCACACCGTCGCGGCGCAGGGCGGGATCGCTGCCAGCCTTAAGAACAACACGCCCGATCACTGGACCTGGCACATGTACGATACCGTCAAGGGGTCGGACTGGCTGGGCGATCAGGACGCGATCGAATACCTCGTGCGCGAAGCACCGCAGGCGATCCTCGAGCTGGAACACGCAGGGATGCCGTTTTCGCGCAACGAGGACGGCACGATCTACCAGCGCCCGTTCGGCGGACACATGCAGAACATGGGCGAGGGCCCGCCGGTGCAGCGCACCTGTGCCGCGGCCGACCGCACCGGCCATGCGCTGCTCCACACGCTTTACCAGCAGAGCCTGAAGTACGACGCGGACTTCTTCATCGAATACTTCGCGATCGACCTCATCATGGATGGCGGCAAGTGCGTCGGCGTGATCGCGCTGTGCCTTGACGATGGTTCGATCCACCGGTTCCGCAGCCACGCCGTGGTGCTGGCGACCGGCGGCTATGGCCGCAGCTATTACACCTGCACCTCGGCCCATACCTGCACCGGCGATGGCGGGGGCATGGTGCTGCGCGCCGGTCTGCCGCTGCAGGACATGGAATTCGTCCAGTTCCACCCCACCGGCATCTACGGCGCGGGCGTGCTCATCACCGAAGGCGCGCGCGGCGAGGGCGGATACCTCACCAATTCCGAGGGCGAGCGGTTCATGGAACGCTATGCCCCCAGCGCCAAGGACCTCGCCAGCCGCGATGTCGTTTCGCGCTCGATGGCGATGGAAATCCGCGAAGGGCGCGGCGTCGGCCCGCACAAGGACCACATCTTCCTGCACCTCGACCACATCGATCCCAAGGTGCTGGGGCAGCGCCTGCCGGGGATCACCGAAAGCGGCAAGATCTTCGCGGGTGTCGATCTGACCCGCCAGCCGCTGCCGGTGGTGCCGACGGTGCATTACAACATGGGCGGCATCCCCACCAACTACCACGGCGAGGTCGTGACCATCGGCGCCGATGGTGATCCGGAAACGGTCGTCCCCGGCCTGTTCGCGGTGGGCGAGGCGGCCTGTGTTTCGGTTCACGGCGCCAACCGCCTGGGCTCGAACTCGCTGACCGACCTGGTGGTGTTCGGCCGCGCGGCGGGTCTGCGGCTCAAGGAACTGATCAAGCCCGGCACGGCCCACGCCGAATTGCCGGGGGACAGTGCCGATCTGGCGCTGAGCCGCCTCGATCATTTCCGCAATGCCAAGGGCGGTTCGCCCACCGCCGAAGTGCGCACCGCGATGCAGCGCACGATGAGCGAGCACGCCGCCGTGTTCCGCACCGACGAACTGATGGCCGAAGGCAAGGTCAAGCTGGCCGAAACCTATAAGCAGATGCAGGACATCCACGTTTCGGACCGCTCGCTGATCTGGAACTCGGACCTGATCGAGACGCTCGAGCTGGACAACCTCATCAGCCAGGCCAGCGTCACCCTCCACGGCGCGCACAACCGCAAGGAAAGCCGCGGCGCCCACGCGCACGAGGATTTCCCCGACCGCGACGACAAGAACTGGATGAAGCACACCGCCGCCTGGTTCGATGGCTGGGGCGGAAAGGGCGGCGAAGTGCGGATCGATTACCGCCCGGTCCACGAATACACGCTGACCGACGACGTGGAATACATCAAGCCGAAGAAGCGGGTTTATTGAGGGCTTGACGATCGTGGACGGGTATTTCCTTCTCAAATCCGTCCACATCATCTCCGCCACGGTGCTGTTCGGCACCGGGCTGGGAATTGCCTTCTTCTTCCTGGCCGGGATGCGCAGCGGGGATGATCGCATGGCGCTGTTCGCGGCGCGGACCACTTGCCTCGCCGACATGATCTTCACGCTCAACGCCGGGATCGTCCAGCCGGTGAGCGGTTATGCGCTGATCCGGGTGGCCGGGCACGATCCCTTCGCGCCGTGGCTGCTGGCGGCCTATGGGCTCTACCTGCTGGCGCTGGCCTGCTGGCTGCCGGTGGTCTGGCTGCAATTGCGGATGCGCGACATGCTGGCGGCGAAAGTTGCCGGGCTGGCGTTCGATGAGGCGCTGTTCCGCCGCCGTTTCCGCCTGTGGTTCGCGCTTGGCTGGCCGGCCTTTGTCGCCCTGGTTGCGGTGGTCTGGCTGATGGTGACGCGCAGCCTATGACCCTGCGGGTGCTGATCCTGGGCGGCTACGGCAATTTCGGCGGCTATGTCGCTCGCGCCCTGGCCGGGGACGCACGGATCACGCTGATCGTTGCCGGGCGGAATGCGGGCAAGGCAAGCGCCTTTGCCGCTGCGCTCGGTGCGGCAAACCGGGCCGAAGGCGCCGCGCTCGATATCGCCACGCTGAGCGCGGATGATCTTGCGACGTTGCGTCCCGATCTGGTGATCCACACCGTCGGGCCGTTTCAGGGGCAGGACTACCGCGTAGCGCGTGCGGCGATCGGGGCGGGGGCGCACTATTGCGATCTGGCCGACGCGCGCGGTTTCGTACGCGATGTGGGAGCGCTCGATGCCGAAGCGCTGTCTGCAGGGGTGGCCGTGATCGCAGGGGCAAGTTCGGTTCCCTGCCTGACCGGCGCCTATCTTGACGATGCCCTGCGCGACATGGCGTCAATCGAGAGCGTCGATTACGGAATAAGCGCCGCGCAGCAGACCAACCGCGGCCTTGGCACGGCGAGTGCGATCCTGTCGTACATCGGAAGGCCCTTCACCATGCTGCGCGGCGGGCGGATGACGCGGGTGTTTGGCTGGCAGGGACTGCATAGCGAAGTCTATCCCGAGCTTGGCCGTCGCTGGTTCGGCTATTGCGAGATCCCCGATCTCGATCTGTTTCCACCACGCTATCCCGGCCTTCGCGAGATGCGCTTCTGTGCCGGGCATGAGATTGCGCTGCTCCACTTCGGGACCTGGCTGCTGAGTTGGGGGGTGCGGCTGGGGCTGCTGCCCCGGCTTGATCGCTGGTCCGGCCCCTTGCTGCGCGCATCGTTCTGGTTCGATCCGCTGGGCAGCGGGCGCAGCGGGTTTCACATGCGGATCACGGGGCGCGGAACTGACGGCGCGCCGCGCGAGCGCCAGGAATGGATCGTCGCACGATCGGGCGACGGGCCGAACATCCCCTGCATGCCGGTGATCCTGATCGCCCGGCGCCTGGCCGAGGGCAGGACGCTGGAACTCGGCGCGCGGCCCTGCCTCGACCTGATCGGTCTCGACGAATACCTCGCGGCGCTGAGCGGGCTCGACATCACGGTTATCCGCCGCTGAACGTCGCTCACCGGTGCCCATTGCGTCCCGGTCGGCGGGAAAGGGTGGTTCGTCGATTGCGGGGTGGCTGCACCGGCGCCTGATGGGCAGCAATGTGCCGGGCGGAGGGCGTTGACATGGGCAGAGCAATAAGCCGGGCAGGAATTCTGGTCGAAACGGCGGCGGCGATGCTGTTCAACCGCTTCGCGCCCAAGCTGGCGATCGCCGGAGCCGCCGCAGCCGGACTGACCTTGCCCGACATGCCGTTGCTGCACCGCACCTATCTGGCCTTTGCCACGGTGCTGGTGCTGATCGGCTGGCTGCGTTGGCGCCGTGAAGGCATGGCGCAGTTCGGGCTGGACGTGCCGCGCCGCTGGCTGGCGCTGATCGGCTTTGGCATTGCCCTGGCGTTGGCGCAGATCGTGCTCGACAGCCTGGTGCGATCGGTTACCACCCCGCTGATCGTCGCCTGGACCGGGGCCGATCCGCATCTCGATGCCAAGACCTTTGCCGCGATCGAAGGCAATCTCGATCTCTACCTGATGATCCTGCCCTGCGTGTGGCTGTTCGCCGCCTTTGGCGAGGAGTTCCTCTATCGCGGCTATCTGATGACCCGGCTCTCGCAGCTGCTGGGCGGGGGCAGGGCGGCCTGGGCCGTGGCGATAGTGGGGCAGGCGGCGCTGTTCGCGCTGGCGCACTGGTATCAGGGCCCGGTCGGGATGGTGCCGATCGGTATCGGCGCGGTGCTGACCGGGATCGCTACCATGGCCTGGGGCCGCAACCTGTGGCCGGCGATGATCGCCCACGGGCTGACCGATACGCTGGGCTTTACCCTGCTCTATCTGGGCATGCCGCTTTCCTAGGAGGGAACGTAACCATGCGGATGATGCGGTTTCTGGCCATTCTGTCGTTTGCATCGACGGTGGCGCCGGCTGCCAGTGCGGCTAGCCCCGATACCTCGCCCTGGGTCCCGCGCGAGATCGCACCGGGGGTGCACATGCTTGAAATACCGCCCGACTACTATGCAGCGGCGATCAGCAATGTCGGGGTGATCGAACAGGCCGATGGCTTCGTGATCGTCGATAGCGGCATGTCTGCCGGGCACGGGCGCGCAATTGTGGGCTACGTCCGCTCGCTGGCGGCGGATAAGCCGATCAAGGCGGTGGTGATTACTCACTGGCACAACGATCACCCGCAGGGGATCTCGGCGATCCGCGATGCCTTTCCCAAGGTCAGGATCATCGCCACCGCGCAGACCAAAGCCGGGATGCTCGGGCCTGAGGTCGGCTCGCTGGCGGGGCTTACCCCAAGCCGCGAGGTTGACGAGGCCGCCCGCAAGGAGGCCGGAGTTGCGCAGGAGCAGATCGACAAGATCCTGGCCGATCCTGACCTGCCCGAGGATCGCCGCGCGCGCCTGATCCGTTCGCGCCAGCAATGGGGCGAATTGGCCGAATCCTGGCCGGGAACCTACATTGTCCCGCCCACCGAAACCTTTGCCAGGCAGCTCGACATTCCGGATCGCGAGCATCCGGTTTCGATCCGTTTCCTCGGACGGGCCAATACGGCGGGCGACGCAGTGATCTGGCTGCCACGGCAGAAGGTGGTGTTTTCCGGCGATATCGTGGTCTCGCCGATCCCATTCGGGTTCTACAGCTACCCGAAAGACTGGGTGAAGACTCTGGGCCGGATCGAGAAGCTGGGGTTCGTTACCCTGGTGCCCGGACACGGCGCCCCGCAGAACGACACGCGCTATATCGGTCAGCTGATCGGATCGATCGAGGATATCCGCGCGCAGGTTGGCCCGCTTGCCCGCAAGGGGATGCCGCTGGCCGAGATTCGCAAGAATGTTGATTTCACCCGCTTCGAGACGGTGTTTGCAACCAGTCCGCGCTTAAAGGCCGGGTTCGCCGGGCTATGGATCGAATCGATGGTTGAAAACGCGATGAAGGAGGCATTAGGCACCCCGATCGTCCAGGGCGAGGGCGAGGTTCAGGCCGATCCGCGCGAAAAGGAAAGGAAGAAGGGCAAGTGAGCCGCGATCGTTCGATCTGGAGCAAGAGCGGGGTGTCCGCCGCCGCTCTTGCGGCATTGTGTGCTTGCTCGTCGCTGGCGGCGAGGCCCGCGCCCTATGTGCTCCAGCCGGGCCATATCGATCTTGAGCGCGGGCCCGATGGGAACACGGTGATCCTCGATACGGCGCAGGGGCTGGTCGTGATCGACACCGGGCGCAGCGCCGATCATACCGCGCTGATCGTCAAGCAGGCCAACTGGGTGCGCAAACCGGTGATCGCGCTGGTCAACACCCATTGGCACCTCGATCACACCACCGGCAACCGCGACCTGCTGACGCAGTGGCCCAAGGCGCGGCTGGTGGCGACTGGGGCGGTCAGCGGCGCCCTCGACGGGTTCCTCAAGCGCAGCCGCGAGCAATCCGATGCGGCGCTGGCCGATCCCAAATTGCCCAAGGCCGAGCGTGCCCGGATCGAACGCGCCAACGCAGCGATGGACGACCGGGCGGCACTGGTTCCGGCCCAGCCGGTGACCCGCGATGGTCCGCTCAAGATCGGCGCTCGCCGCTTCGATCTTCATGTCGCCAATGCCGCCGCGACCGAGGCCGATCTGTGGCTGACCGTGCCGGACGAGCAACTGGCGGTGGTGGGCGATCTGGTGGTCGCCCCGGTGCCGTTCTTCGATACCGGCTGCGAGGAGGGCTGGAAGGCAGCGCTGGCAGCGATTTCGGCGGCGAAATGGAAAGTGCTGATCCCGGGGCACGGTGCGCCGATGGACCGGACCCAGTTCGGCCGCTGGCGCACCGCGTTCGGGGCCTGGCTCGATTGCGCGCATTCCCAGGCCGCGGTGAAGGATTGCACCGACGGCTGGATGAAGGCGGCCGAGGGGTTCTATACCGATGCGGAGGCTCCCTCGGTCAGGTTGCTTTCGGATTATTACGTCCAGCAGATCCTGCGCGCGCCTGCCGACAAGCGCATGGCCTATTGCCGGAAGGCCTGATCGCGGATCTCGTTCATCTGCGCTTCAGGTTTACAGCCGTAGTCGATTACGTGTGTAAACGAAAACAGGTTGGGATCGATGGCCGAAACTCCCGAAAGCGCCGAACGGATCACAGAGGCAGAGCTGGCGGTGATGGAGGCCTTGTGGTTGCGCAGCCCGCTTAGCGCCAACGAGGTTGCCGATGAGGTTGCGCCGGCGCGGGGGTGGAGCCTGGCCACGGTCAAGACCCTGCTATCGCGGCTGGCCGCCAAGCAGGCGGTGCACACCCAGCCGCAGGGCAAGCGCTTTCTCTATTCGCCCGGAATCGCGCGCGAAGCCTGGCTGGGCGGCGAATCGCGGCGGATGGTCGATCGGTTGTTCGGCGGTTCGGCGGCGGGGCTGTTTGCCCACCTGGCCGAATCCGAAGCGCTGTCGCCCGCCGATCTCGACCGGATTGAGGCGCTTCTGAAGGAACTGCGCAAGTGAGCTGGCTGACCGACACCTTCATCGCCACCGCCGCGCTGATTGCCGCGGTTCTGGTGCTGCGCCGCCCGGTCGCGCGTTGGTTCGGGCCGGGCATGGCCTATGCGCTGTGGGCGCTACCGCTGCTGCGGCTGGTGCTGCCGCCGCTGCTCATGCCGGTTGAGGTTCCGGCAAGCGTCGAAACGGCAAACTACCAGCTTGTGGCGGTCGGCGGCGCAGATGCCGTGGCCCCGTCGCCAGCTGCCGCCTGGAGCGATCTTGCCCCGATCCTTCAGGCGGCTTGGCTGGCCGGTGCACTGGTTTTCGCGCTGTGGCGGGTGTGTTCCTACCGAGCGATGCGCCGGACTCTGCTGGCCGATGCCCGCGCCGTGGGCGAGGTGGGCAAGGTGCGGCTGGCCGAAACCCCGCATGCCAGCGCGCCCGTTGCATTCGGCCTGTTCGACAAGGTTGTCGCGCTGCCGCCGGGGTTCATGGCGCAGCCCGACCGGTCCGCGCGCGATCTTGCCATTGCCCACGAGCTTGAGCACCACGCCGGGCGCGATCTGGCAGTCAACATCGCGATGCAGCCGCTGCTGGCGTTGCACTGGTTCAATCCGCTGGCCTGGGCCGGGTGGCGCGCGCTGCGCCGCGATCAGGAGGCCGCCTGCGACGCGCGGGTGCTGGCCGGACGCAGCAGCGCCGAGCGTGCCGCCTATGGCCGCCTGATCGCCTCGTTCGCCCAGGGACCGCGCCTGGCATTGGCAGCGCCGATGGCCTGCCCGGTGCTGGGCGAAAAAAGCATTATCCATCGTCTGAGGAGCCTGACCATGTCCCAACCCAGTCCGCGCCGCACGGCTGTCGGCCGCCTGCTGATCGGCGCCGCCGCTCTGGCGCTGCCGCTGACCGCCTCGATCACCTATGCTGCGAGCGAGGCTCCCGAAGCCCCCGAGGCTCCGCAAGCGCCCGAGCCGCCGGTCGCACCCGAAGCGCCCGATACACCCGCAGCTCACGTCGAAAAGCATGTCATCATCATCCAGCAGGACGGCAAGAAGCACGGCGATGCGGCCTCGTCACCCGAAGGCCCGCGCAAGGTGGTGATCATCGACCGCGACGGAAGCAGCGAGATCGACGATTCCGCGCTCAACACGCGCACGGTGGTGCGCGACGGGCGGACCTATGTTTTCAAGACCAGCAAGCCGATGAGCCAGGAAGAGGCCGAGGCCAAGGTCGCGGATATGGCGAAAGGCATGCCGATCACCGCCGAAGCCTTTGTCTTCGCGCCGGGGGCCGAGGGGGGACAGCCGATCATTCATACCATGACCATTTCCAGCGACGACGCAGCAATCGCTACGGCTGAGGCCGTGCATGCTTGCACTGGCGAATGGAACGAGGCCAAGGCCGAAACCGACAAGGATGGCAAGCGCCAGGTTGTGCGGACGAAGGTTTGCACGGACGTCAGGCACGCCAAGGGCGATGCGCTCAAAGGCCTGCGCAGCGCGCGTGAGCGGATCGCTGCGGACGGCAAGATGGACGCCGAGATCAAGCGCTCGATCCTCGAGCAGCTCGATGCCGAGATCGCCAAGCTATCGAACCAGGGCTGAGCCACTTTTCCCCATGTTCTGGAGCGGTGCGGCGGCGAGGACCATATCCTCGCCGTTTGCATAGCGGCACCAAGGCACTAGCTTGCCAGCCCAACCGCGAGTCGTGGGTAAGGAACGATGGAACAGCAAGCGCCGCGCAAGGAACGTTCGCCGGGGATCAAGCTGCTGTTCGTGGCGCTGGTAGGCATGGTGCTGACCGTGCCGCTGATGCTGATCTATGCCCTGGTCTATGACCGGCAGGACCAGTCGCGCACCGCGCAGGCCGCGATCAATGCCGGGTGGGGCGGGCCGCAGGTGGTGGCCGGGCCGGTGGTGGTGGTCCCCTTCCGCACCACCCAGACGCAGAACGAGGAAGTCAACGGCAAGGTTACCAGCCGGGTGATCGAGGTTGAAAAACTGCTCTATATCTCGCCGGTAACCAACGCGGTGAAAACAGAAATAGCCCCGCAGGAGCGTACCAAGTCGATCTACCGCTCGGTACTCTATGAGGCCAATGTTTCCGGCATCGCCAGTTTTGCCCTGCCTGACGATCTTGCACGCTTTGGGGTAACCCGCGAACGCTTGATGTGGGACCGCGCCGAACTACGCATGGGTGCATCGGACGCGCGCGGGCTGACCGGAGGAGGAACGCTCAAGGCGGATGGCAAGCAATTGACCGTTCAGCCCGGCAAGGGTCCGGCGGCCAGCGGAGGCGAAGGGTTCTTCGCTTTCCTGCCCTGGAACGGCGAAGGGACTCTGAGCGTGGACTACGCCTTTGGCCTGCGAGGCAGCCGCTCGCTCAGCCTGGTTCCGCGCGGGGGGCGCACCCAGTGGGCGGTGCAATCGCCCTGGACGAGCCCCAGCTTTGGCGGCGATTTCCTGCCCGACAAGCGTGACATCGCGGCCAGCGGGTTCAAGGCCGCCTACACGGTCGACAAGCTCGCGCTCGGCCAGCCGCCTGTAGCCATGGAAGACCCCGGATTTCCGAATATCGACGACGGCGCAGGCAACTATGCAAGCAGTGCGGCCTATGCCGCGCGCGATGCTGCAGAGGCCGCCTCGGCCGGCAATATCGCTGCGGGCGGGGCCGACGAAGTGATCGGCGGTCCGGCCCGCGCGCTGACGGTGGGGCTGGTCGAGCCGGTCAATCTCTACTCAAAGGTCGATCGCTCGGTGAAATACGGGTTCCTGTTCATCGGCTTCACTTTCCTTGCCTATTTCCTGTTCGACGTGGTCGGCGGGGCGCGGGTGGCGGCGGCGGAATACCTGCTGGCCGGGGCCGGGCTGGTGCTGTTTTTCGCGCTGCTTCTGGCCTTTGCCGAGGTGATCGGGTTCACCCCGGCCTATCTTGCGGCCAGCGCGGCGATCATCGCTCTGCTGACCGCCTATAGCGCCGCGGTGTTGGGCAGCTGGCTGCGGGCCCGGTTCATGGGCGCGCTGCTGGTGGGGCTCTATGCGCTGCTGTTCGTGCTGCTCAACCTTGAGGCCTGGTCGCTGCTGATCGGCTCTGTGCTGCTGTTCGCGGCGCTCGCCGGTGTGATGTACGCCACCCGCAACGTCGAGTGGAGCGCCGTGGGCCGCCGCGAGGGTTAGCCCCTCGCTGCGGCCTTGAGCATGTCGGCAGCCTTTTCCGCGATCATGATCGTGGGGGCA
>JAKOWQ010000309.1 GCA_029781465.1 Pseudomonadota bacterium | reverse complement strand
AGCTGCTGGGCTGACGATTTCATCCTCCCCGGGTTCTGTCTCGGGGAGGGTCAACGGGAACGGTGCGGCCCCATCGCACCTGGTACGGGGTACCTTGCACGGCCCCCTAACGAACGAAGGAAAGACCCATGCGTCACAAGCTCGGCGGGCGTAAGCTCAACCGCACTTCCAGCCACCGCAAGGCCCTGTTCCGCAACATGGCGGCAGCGCTGATCAAGCACGAACAGATCACCACCACGCTGCCCAAGGCGCGCGAGCTGCGTCCCTATGTTGAAAAGCTGATCACGCTGGCCAAGCACGGCGGGCTTTCCAACCGCCGTCTGGCCCATGCTCGCCTGCTCGACGATGCCCAGCTGGTGAAGCTGTTCGACGTGCTGGCCGCGCGCTATGCCGGTCGCGCCGGTGGCTACACCCGCGTCATCAAGGCCGGGATCCGGGCCTCTGACGCCGCGCCGATGGCGGTGATCGAACTGGTTGATCGCGACAGCGCGGCCAAGGGCCAGGATTCGGGACCGGTCTTCACCGACGAAGCCGAATAAGCCAATCGTCCAGCGACGAATTGCAAAGACGGTCGCAAGCGCTAGGCTTGCGGCCGTCTTTGCGTTTCGGGGAGAGCACATGGCAAGCCGGAGCCGCTCAGCCGCGGCGGCATTGCTGCTGGCGGCGGCGCTGCTGGGTGGGGCGACAGACGGGCCTGCGCCAGCCTATCCCGAGACGCGGCGCGATCCGCTGAGCGAAACGCTGTTCGGCGAATCCGTGGCGGATCCCTATCGTTGGCTCGAGGCCGATCTGCGCGGCGATCCCAAGGTGGGCGCGTGGGCGCGGCGCCAGGATGCCTTCACCCGTACCTATCTTGCCGGGCTGCCGCAGCGCGCCTGGTTCGAGCGGCGGTTGCGCGCGCTGATGGATTACGAACGCTTCGGGCTGCCGCTGAAGGCGGGCCGGCGCTACTTCTACACCCGCAGCATCGGCGGGATGAACCAGCCGCAGCTGTTTGTGCGCCGTGGCCTTTCGGACAAACCGCGCCTGCTGCTCGATCCCAACACCTGGTCGGCTGACGGCACCACCGCGCTCGATACCTGGAAGCCAAGCCCGAACGGGCGCACGCTGCTCTATTCGGTCCAGGATGCGGGAAGCGACTGGCGAACTTTGCGGATGATCGATGTCGTCACCGGTCGGGCTCTGAAGGAAGAACTGCGCTGGGTGAAATTCTCGTCGCTTGCCTAGGTGGACGAGACAGGCTTCCTCTATTCG
>JAKOWQ010000298.1 GCA_029781465.1 Pseudomonadota bacterium | reverse complement strand
TCTAGAAGGGGCGTTCCGTCGCCGTGGAGTCGAGTTGCCGTCCAGAGATAGGATCGAGGGACCGCGTGAACTTCGTGACTGGCCTGCGGTATTGAGGTTGGTGCGCAATGCACTTAGCCACGGAAATGTAGAAATTGCGGACGGATATTTCGAGTTCACCGATCAAAATAAGAGAAGAAAGCGAGATGAACCAGTTCCCACCAAGCTGTGCCTCACTTGGGAAGAATTAGGAAAGTTGAGCGAGGTTTACATCCATGCTCAGTCACCCGTGCTCTGGAAAACTCCATAGCGTTTTCGGCAATGGAGCTTGACGACTGGAGCTAAGGCGATGCTTCGACAAGCTCAAGAGGGGCGTGATCCCTGTTACTTCCCTGCCGCCTGCTCGTGATGGCGGATCACTTCGTCGATGATGAAGCGGATGAACTTCTCGCCGAAATCGGGATCGAGTTGGGCATCCTCGGCCAGTTTGCGCAGGCGCGCGATCTGGCGTTCCTCGCGCCCGGGGTCCGAGGCGGGGAGACCGTGTTCGGCCTTGTAGGCGCCCACCGCCTTGGTGATGCGGAAGCGTTCGGCCAGGATATGGACCAGCGCGGCATCGATATTGTCGATGCTGGCGCGGAAGGCTGCGAGCGCGCGGTCGGGGGCGGGATCGGGCAGGGTTTGGCTCATCGCGGGGCTCGCTAGCACGGGAATGTCGGTATTTCCACGCTTGCCTTATCCGTCCGGCGGGCGCAATGGCGCCCTGAAATGAGCGCCGAAGTCATCCCCCTGCGCCCGCGTGCCAGCGAACCTTCGCTTGGCCCGATCATGGCGCTGACCGCCCAGGGCATGAACGCCGTCAATGCCGTGATCCTTGACCGGATGCAGAGCGAGATTCCGCTGATCCCGGCGCTGGCCGGACATCTGATCTCGGGCGGGGGAAAGCGGATGCGCCCGATGCTGACGCTGGCGGGCGCGGCGCTGTGCGACTACCACGGCACCCGCCACCACAAGCTCGCCGCCGCGGTCGAGTTCATCCACACCGCGACGCTGCTGCATGACGACGTGGTTGACGGATCGGAACTGCGCCGGGGCAAGGCTGCCGCCAACCTGATCTTCGGCAACCCGGCGACGGTGCTGGTGGGCGATTTCCTGTTCACCCGCAGCTTTGAGCTGATGGTCGAGGACGGCAGCCTCAAGGTGCTCAAGATCCTCTCTAACGCCAGCTCGGTGATTTCCGAAGGCGAGGTCGATCAGCTCACCGCCGCGCGCCAGATCGAAACCAGCGAGGAACGCTACCTTTCGATCATCGGTTCCAAGACCGCCGCGCTGTTTGCCGCCGCCACGCGGATCGCCGCTGTGGTCGCCGAAAAGAGCGAGGCGGAGGAGCGCGCGCTTGACGACTACGGGCGCAACCTGGGTATCGCCTTCCAGCTGGTCGACGATGCGATGGATTACGATTCCGAAGCCTTCGAGATGGGCAAGGGCAAGGGCGACGATTTCCGCGAGGGCAAGATGACCCTGCCGGTGATCCTGGCCTATGCCCGCGGCACCGCCGAGGAGCGTGCCTTCTGGAAGGACGCGATTGGCGGCCATCGCACCTCGGATGCGGATCTGGCCCACGCGGTCCAGTTGATTGCCCGCCATGACGCGGTGAGCGCCACGCGTGACCGTGCGCGCCATTTTGCCCAGCGCGCGATCGACGCGATTGCCTGCTTCCCCGCCAGCGAGGCTCGCGCCGCCATGGCCGAAGCGGCCGAATTCGCGGTGGCACGGCGGTTCTGACCCGAAGCGGCGCTTGACCGCGCCTTGCCGACCGGCCACCTTGGGTTGCACAGAACAACCCATAGGCCGGGAGAATCCGCAAGATGCAACGCCGCCGCCTCGGCAAGTCCGCGATCGTCGTATCCGACATCTGCATGGGCACCATGACCTTCGGCAGCCAGGCCGATGAGGCTGTGGCGCACCGTGTGCTCGACCAGTGCTTTGAAGCGGGAATCGATTTCTACGACACCGCCGAAGGCTATCCGGTCCCTCCCGACGCCAAATGGGTCGGGCGCACCGAAGAGATCGTGGGCCGGTGGATGAAAACCAAGCCGCGCGACGCGATCGTGATGGCGACCAAGGTTTCGGGGCCAAGCCACGTCTGGTTCCGCAGCCCCAAGCGCGAGGGCATGACCGCGCTCGACCGGCGCAACATCGTGGTCGCGGTGGAAGACAGCCTGCGCAAGCTCCAGACCGATTACATCGACCTTTATCAGACCCACTGGCCCGATCACGAGCTGGCCTATGACGAGACGATGGAGGTGCTCGACGAGCTGGTGCGGGCGGGCAAGGTGCGGGTGCTGGGCTGCTCGAACGAGACCAGCTGGGGGCTGATGAAATCGATCCAGACCGCCGAGC
>JAKOWQ010000286.1 GCA_029781465.1 Pseudomonadota bacterium | reverse complement strand
GATGGATGCCGCCGGCTGCGGCCAGGTCGCTGCGGCTGCAATGGCAGGTAAAGGCCTTGCCTGTCGCCAGCAGGCGGTCGAGGGCGTTCTGGTAGAGCGGGTCGCGCCGGCTCTGGTATTCGATCGTGCCGTCGTGGAGCAGGCCGAAGCGGGCGAGGGTTTGCAGCTGGTCGGCCGCCGCGCCGGGGCGCTCGCGTGGCGGATCGATGTCCTCGATCCGGACCAGCCATTGACCGCCGGCCTGGCGCGCAACCAGCCAGCTTCCCAGCGCAGCGAGCAGCGAACCGGCGTGCAGCGGTCCGGTGGGGGATGGGGCGAAGCGTCCGCGGCAGGCAGGCAGGGCGCTCATTCGCGCAATTTTCGGCGCAACCGCGCCCGCTTCAACTTTCGAAGTCGTAGTTCAGGTCCGGACCGGCCTGGGCGAGGAAATCGCCCTGCACGTAATCGACGCCGCTGGAGAACAGCGCGGTCATGCTGGCGGCGTCCTGCACCCCGTCGGCGATGCTCATGATCCCGAGGTCGCGGGCCTTGTGGGTGATTTCCTGGACCTTCTGCTGGTTGGTCGTGTTCTTGGCGAGGTCTTCCATGAAGATCGGATCGAGCTTGACGAACCCGGGCGTGAAGTGGGTCAGCAGCTGGAACGAATCCAGGCCTGCCCCGAAGCGTTCGAGCACGAGCTGGCAGCGGTGCTTTCCGAGTGCGCTGGTCAGCGTCTGGGTGTCGGCAAGGTTGGTGAACACGGTGGATTCCGGAACCTGAAGCAGCAGGCTGGAACCGTCGAGACCATGCTGCGCGAGCAGGCCTTCGATGAATCCCGGCAGGCCCTCGTCGGTCAACGACGCCTGGGTGATCCGCACCAGCAGCCGCACCGGCTTGGGGCTGTTGGCGCGCGCGGCGGCGACTTCGATCGCGCGCCCGATCGCCCATCGATCGATGTCGCCCAGCAGGCCGTGCTCCTCGGCGATCTGCAGGAAACTCATGTCGGTGACGCTTTCGCCGTTGTCGCCTTCCAGCCGCAGGAACGTTTCGTAGAGACCGCCGGGCGCGCCGAGCAGCGGGATCACCGGCTGGTAGTGGAACAGGAAGTGGTCGTTCTCCAGGGCATCGCGCAGGCGGTTCACCCAGGCCTGGATGCGTTCGGCCTCGGCGCGATCGATCGCGCCCGGGTCGAACACCTCGATCCGGTTGCCGCCGGTGCTGGCCGCCGATTGCATGCCGTGGCTGGCGCGGCTGAGCACCGGGCTGACGCTGGCCGTCTTTTCGCTGATCTGGACGCCGCCGATGCTGACCGAGAAGGTGCTCGAACCGTCGCCGACCGTGAACACCCGGGCCGGGAAGGCGGCCAGCAGACGATCCGCCAGCGCCTGGGTCTGGGCGTGGTCGCCCGGGGCCAGCACCGCGAAGCCGTGGTCGGAGAAGCGACCGAGCCGGATCCCGGTGTCTTCGTCCGGGTTGCCCAGGGTTTCGCGCAGGAGGTCGGCGATCGCCTTGAGCAACTGGTCGACGCTGTCCAGCCCGATGCCCTGCAGGGTGCGCTGCCAGCTGTCCGGTTCCAGCAGCAGGAAACCGTACTGCGCCTGGTTCTTGCCGGCATCGACGACGGCGTCTTCGAGATGCTTGAGGAAGGTTTGCCGGTTGAGCAATCCGGTGGCCTGGTCGCGTTCGCGCAGTCGCGCCAGTTCGCGTTCGAGTTCCGGGTCGGCTTCGACGGCCTGGTGCCGGAAGATGACCTGCAGGCAGGCTTCGCCCTGGTATTCGGCCGCCGAAAATTCCATCACGGCGGGAAACTCGCCGCCTTCGCTGTCCACCGCGGTGAGTTCGTATCGCGGCGGCGGCGCTTCGCCCTTGGAGAGCTTCTTGAGCAGGTCGCGGAACTCGCCGACGTTGGCGGGCGCCACCAGATCGAGCAGCGACATGCCCTCGATGTCGTCGAAGGACTC
>JAKOWQ010000283.1 GCA_029781465.1 Pseudomonadota bacterium | reverse complement strand
CGCCCCGATCGACAGGCCCAGCGCGATCACCACCATGCTGTTGGAAAGGGCGAAGGCGCCGATCACACCGTCGAAACTGAACGAGGCATCGAGCACGTTGAGATAGAGAAATCCGCCCATACCCGATCGCACCAGCGCGCCCTGGGCCTTTAGCGCCTCTTCGCGCATCTCAAGGATAGTCCCCAAGGCCTCGACCGCGATGAAAGTGACCAGGCCAAGACAGCCCGATACCATGAAGGTCAGGGCCTCGGCCTGGGGCAGCAGCAGCGAAATCGCATAGAGCGTCACCAGCAGCAGCGCGATCTCTGCCGCCTTGATGCTCGATACCCTGCTCAATCGGGATTCGAGCCATTCGATCCAGTGGACGTTCTTTTCGCCGTCGAGAAAGAACGACAGGCCGACCATTGCCAGGAACGCGCCGCCGAACCCCGCGATGCCGACGTGGGCGCCCGATACGATCTGTTCGTAGCGGGCCGGATCGTTGAGCGAGAGATTGAGGGCTTCGATCGGCCCGAGGCCAGCCGCGATTGCCACGATCGCCAGCGGAAACACGATCCGCATCCCGAACACCGCGATCACCATGCCCCAGGTGAGGAAGCGTTGCTGCCAGACTTCGTCCATGTCCTCGAGCACCACCGCGTTGACCACGGCGTTGTCGAAGCTCAGCGAAATCTCGAGCACGGCCAGCACCAGCACGATCCACACCAGCGAGGCCGTGCCCGCGACGCTTCCGGTCTGAAGCCAGCCGTACCACGTCGCAATCGCCAGGCAGGCGAGAGTGAAGAGCACCGATCCCTTGTAGTGGCGCAGCACCGGCGGATTTCCTATTTGGGCTGGTAGGTCTGTTCGACCCCGGGGAAGGTCCGGGCGCGAACTTCGCTGGCGTAGTGCGCCGCAGCGGAGGAGATCAGCCCCGCTACTTCGGCATAGCGCTTCACGAAGCGCGGTACGCGCTCGAACATGCCGAGCATGTCTTCGGTGACCAGCACCTGCCCGTCGCATTCAGCCGATGCACCGATGCCGATGGTGGGGCAGGAAACCGCCTTGGTCGCCGCGATCGCGATCGGCTCGACCACACCTTCGACCACGATCGCGAAGGCCCCGGCGGCATCGAGCGCGCGGGCATCGGCAACGATCTTTTCCGCTTCGGCCTCGCTGCGCCCGCGCGCGTTGTAGCCGCCCAGCACGTTGACCGCCTGAGGGGTCAGGCCGATGTGCCCCATCACCGGAATTCCGCGCTGGTTGAGGAAGGCGACCGTGTCGGCCATCACCGCGCCGCCCTCCAGCTTGACCGCGCTGGCACCGGTTTCCGCCAGCACCCGCGCGGCAGTGGCGAGGGCCTGCTCCGGGGAGCGCTCGTAGGTCCCGAAGGGCAGATCGACCACCACCGCCGCGTGATAGGACCCGCGCACCACCGCCGCGCCATGGGCGATCATCATATCCAGCGTCACCTGCAGGCTGGTGGGCAGACCATAGATGACCTGGCCCAGCGAATCCCCGCACAGCAGCAGATCGCAATGGGTATCGAGCAATTGCGCCTGGCGCGCGGTATAGGCGGTGAGCATCACCACCGGATCGGCGGTAACGCCATCCTGCTTGCGCTGGCGGATCGCCGGGATCGAAAGACGGCGCAGCGGGGCCGGGGTGGGGTGGGCGCGGCTGGTTGCCGTATCGAGCTGATAGGTGGTCGACATGGCAGCCTGTCTAGCGCTTGTTGTGCGGCTGCGAAAGCCGGTGCAGTGATGACACTTCCCGACTGGGGAATGTCCTGCACTTGGTGCTTGCCATCGCGAGGCTTGCCGCTAGCTTCGCGGCCAGTGACAGACAGGGTGTGGCCGGGTGCCGCGCCGCAAGAGGGTTTAGGGGAACTGCATGTTCGGACGGGTCAAATCGCTGGACGCCATTCTGGCGACTGCGGAAAAGAAATCGCTGCATCGCTCGCTGGGGCCGGTGCAGCTGACGCTGCTCGGGATCGGGGCGATTATTGGCACCGGAATTTTCGTGCTGACTGCTGCGGCGGCGCAAAAGGCCGGTCCGGGGATGATGTACAGCTTCATTATTGCCGGCTTTGTCTGCGCGGTGGCGGCGCTTTGCTATTCCGAACTGGCTTCGATGGTCCCGGTTTCGGGGTCGGCCTATACCTACAGTTATGCCGTGGTGGGCGAGCTTTTGGCCTGGATGGTCGGCTGGGCGCTGATTCTGGAATATGCCGTGGCCGCTTCCGCCGTTTCGGTGGGCTGGTCGGGCTATTTCATGGGACTGGTGAAGAGTTGGACCGGGTTTGAGCTGCCATTGATGCTCCAGGCCGGACCAACCTGGACCATGAATGGCTTTTTGCCTCACGCCGATTTTTCAACCGGCTGGATCAATGTCCCCGCAATCTTCGTTGCCCTGGCGGTGACCTGGCTGCTGATGATTGGCACCAAGGAGAGCGCCAACGTCAATGCCGTGCTGGTGGCGATCAAGGTGACTGCGCTGACGCTGTTCATCGCGTTGTCGCTGCCGATGCTCAATGGCGAGCATTTCGCACCCTTTGCGCCCAACGGCTGGTTCGGTCCGGCGGGCACCTCGGGGATGGGGATCGTCGGGGCGGCTTCGTCGATCTTCTTTGCTTATGTCGGTTTCGACGCGGTCTCGACTGCGGCCGAGGAAACCAAGAATCCGCAGCGCAACGTACCGATCGGGCTGATCGGCAGCCTTGCGATCTGTACCGTGTTCTATTTGCTGGTCGCCGCCGGGGCGATTGGTGCGATCGGCGCGCAGCCGACCGAACTTGGTGTTGCCGCCGGTTCGGCCGAATTCAAGGCACAATGCGCCGCGCTGCTCGCGCAGGGGCAGGAGCCGTTGGTCTGTTCGAACGAAGCGCTGGCCCATGTGCTGCGCTCGATCAACTACAGCTGGGCGGGCGATCTGGTCGGGCTTGCTGCCAACCTGGCGTTGCCTTCGGTGATTCTGATGATGATGTTCGGCCAGACCCGCATCTTCTTCGTCATGGCGCGCGACGGGTTGCTGCCCGAAAAGCTCGCTTCGGTGCATCCCAAGTGGAAGACTCCCTACATCGTGACCATGGTGACCGGGGTATTCGTGGCCTTCGGCGCGGCCTTGCTGCCGGTTGGCCAGCTGGCCGACATCTCGAATTCGGGTACGCTGTTCGCTTTCTTCATGGTCGCGCTGGCGGTGATGATCCTGCGGGTTCGCGATGCCGACCGGAGGCGCCCGTTCCGCACTCCGATGGTCTGGTTGGTGGGACCGATCGCGGCGGCGGGCTGTGTTTTCCTCTATTTCAATCTGCCGCTGGAATCGATCCTGGTGTTGCCGGTTTGGGGCGTGATCGGACTGCTGTTCTATTTTCTCTATGGCTATCGCAAGAGCCATGTCGGGCTTGGCCGTGTGGAAGTTCACGAGGATGATCCCGATGCGCCGCATGGCTCGGTCGCACCACTGCCCGGGATTCCGGCTCCTGGCGACGCCGACGAATAGGCCGGGTTTCCGGCTTGGGGCAGGGGCCGTCCGCGCTGCGGGCGGCCCTTTGCTTTTGTACGAAAGGGGAATTGCGAATCGGGAAGAATGAGAACATAAATAGAACATAAAGCTTCCGCGATGACTGCTCCCACGCCTCTTTCCGCCTTTGCGCGCCGCCCGGCCTTGCCGCCCGGACGAGCTGTATCTTCCCCGGCCGGCCTGGCGCAGTGGCGGCCCGGGCTGGTCGATGGTGCGCTGCATGGCGAGATTTTCGCCGCTTCGTGCGATGCTGGCGGGGCGGGACTGGCCCTGGCCCTGGCGTTCGATCGCACGCGGGATGACGAACGCCCCTGGCTGTGGGTGCAGGACAGGGCCGCGCTGCGCCTTGCCGGGCGGCCCTACCACCCCGGCTTGCCGCCCGCGCTGCGCCGCCGGCTGATCCATGTTTCCGCCGCCACCGCCCAGGACGCGCTGTTCGCGCTCGAAGAGGGGTTGCGTTGCCGCGACCTCGCCTTTGTTCTGGGCGAAGTGGCGGGCAACCCGCGCGCGCTCGATTTCACCGCCTCGCGCCGGCTCAGCCTGACAGCGGAGCGCCACGGCGTACCGTTGTGGCTGGTGCGGCTCGATGCCGGGGTCGATCTTTCCTCGGCCCGGATGCGCTGGCGCGCGCGTTCGGCCGCTTCGCTTCCGCCGCGCTGGAACGCAGCGGCTCCCGGCCATCCGGCCTGGCGTGCCGAACTGTTCCGCGCCCGTAGCCACCCCCCTGGAGAATGGATCCTGCACGATGACGGACAGGTCCTCGCCGCCAGACCGCCGGATCCTCGCGATCTGGCTGCCGGCCCTGGCGATCGATCGCTGGCGGCTGGGTGAGGGGCTGCGCCGGGGGGAGGGGGCCGACGCACAGCCTTTCGCACTGCTCGCCGAAACGGCTCACGGCCCGCGCATCGCCGCGGCCAATTTCGCCGGGCACGAGGCGGGAGCACGGCCGGGCATGCTGCTGGCCGATGCCCGCGCCCTGTGCCCTGCTCTGGCGGTTGCCCCGGCCGATCCGGCGGGCGATCTTGCCCTGCTTGAGCGGCTTGCGCTGTGGGCGCAGCGCTGGGGGCCGTGGTCGGCGCTCGATCCGCCCGATGGACTGCTGGTCGATACCTCTGGCGCGGCGCACCTGTTCGGGGGCGAGGACAGGCTGCTCGATGAGGCCGCGCGGCGCCTGGCCGGGCGCGGGTTTGCCGCGCGCCTGGCGATCGCTCCCACCGCCGGAGCGGGCTGGGCGCTGGCGCATTACGGGCCGGAACGGGCAGTCCTTTGCCCCGGTGACAGCCTCGATCAGCTTCCGATCGCGGCGCTGCGGCTCGATCCCGCGACCGAGCTGGTGCTGCGCCGTCTTGGCCTCAAGCGGGTGGGCGATCTTGGCTCGGTGGCGCGCGATGCGCTGGCGCGCCGGTTCCGCTCGGCCCGTGCTCCCGCCGCCAATCCGCTGGTTCGGCTCGATCAGCTGCTCGGACGGGTGCCCGAACCTGTCCTGCCGGTGCGCGCGGCGGAACTGCCGCTGGTTCAGCGCCGCCTGATCGAACCGATCCGCCACCGCCCGCTGCTCGACCGGGTGCTGGCCGATCTTTGCGCCGATATGGCGCGTCTGCTCGAGGGCAAGGCGCGCGGCGGGCGGCGTTTCGATCTGGTGCTGTGGAAGGTCGATGGCGAAGTGGTGCAGCGCCGGCTCGAACTTTCCGCCGCCAGCCGCGATGCAGCGCATGTCGCGCGGCTTTTCGCCGCCAGGCTCGACGATGTCGATGCCGGGTTCGGGATCGAACTGGCGCGGCTGGCCGTTCCGTGGAGCGAGCCGCTGCCGCTCAGCCAGCGCGATCTCGATGCCGCGGCCGAGGCGCATGGCACCTCGCTTTCCGCCTGTATCGACCGGCTGGCGACACGGCTGGGCGAGCAGGCGGTGCGGCGTCCTGTGCCGCGGGACAGCCATGTGCCGGAGCGGGCCCAGCACTGGATGCCTCCGCTTGCTCCCGGAATTCCGGGTCAGAAGGAACCAGACTTTCAAACCCGCCCCCTGAAACTGCTCGATCGGGCAGAGCCGATCGCGGTGCTCCACGCCAGCCCCGATGGCTTGCCGCGCCGTTTCCGCTGGCGCGGCGAGGTTCACGAGATCGCCCGCGCCGAAGGGCCAGAGCGGATCGCCCCCGAATGGTGGCGCGAACGCTCGGGCACGCGGCTGCGCGATTACTACCGGGTCGAGGACGGGGCGGGGCGCCGCTACTGGATCTATCGTGCCGGGCTGGCGGGTGACGGGCGCGGCGGCATGCCCGAATGGTTCCTCCAGGGGCTCTATGCCTGAAACCCCGCTCACCCCGCCGCGCCGCCATGCCGATGGCGCGCCTCTGCCGCCGCCGCGGCGCGCACCGTTCGTCGAACTCGGGCTGGTGAGCTGCTTTTCCTTTCTGCGCGGGGCTTCGGATGCGGTGGATCTGGCCGCGCGAGCCCGGGCGCTGGGTTACGATGCGCTGGGGATCGCCGATGCCAACAGTCTGGCCGGGGTGGTGCGGCTCCATACCGAGGCGCGGGCGCTGGGGCTGCGCCCGGTGATCGGTTGCCGGATCGAGACCGCCGAGGGGTTGGAATTCCTCGCCTATCCGGGCGACAGGGCCGCCTATGGTCGCCTCAGCCGTCTGATCTCGGCCGGACGGATGGCGACGCTGGAGGGCGCGTGGCAGGACAAGGGTGTCTGCGACATCTCGCTCGCCATGCTGGCCGGGCACAGCCAGGGCGTGCACCTGGTGCTGGTGCCGCCGCGCGATCTGGAGGCGCAATTCACCATCGCGGGGGCGGGCAATGTGGTTGCGCTCGATGGTTCCCGGCGCGAACAGGCTCTGCAAGCCCCGCTTTCCGGGCTTCTCCCGCATCTTGCCGCCCGGCTTCCCACGCTGCGCCACCTGGCCGCGAGCTACCTCTACGGCGGGGACGATCTGGCCCGGATCAACGCGCTCGATGCCCTGGCGCGCCAGCATGGTCTGGCGATCCTGGCCACCAACCTGCCGCTCTATCATGCCCCTCAGCGCCGTCCCTTGCACGATGTTATGACGGCGATCCGCCACAAGACCACCGTTGCCGCGGCCGGGCATCTGCTTGAGGGCAATGCCGAACGGCATCTCAAGGGGCCGGAGGAGATGGCCCGGCTGTTCGCGGCCTGGCCGCATGCGCTGGAAGCGGCGCGAAATCTGGCGGATTCGTGCCATTTCAGCCTTGAGGAACTGCGCTACGAATATCCCCGCCAGACCTATCCCGACGGGCTCGATGCGCAGGGCTATCTCACCCGGCTGACCTGGGAAGGGGCGGCGGGACACTATCCGCACGGGGTGCCCGAAGAGGTTGCCGCGACGCTGCGCAAAGAACTGGCGCTGATCGGCCAGAAGAACCTCGCGCAGTACTTTCTGACCATCAAAGAAGTGGTTGATTTTGCACGCAGTCGTGTACCGCCGATCCTGTGTCAGGGGCGCGGCAGCGCGGCCAATTCGGCGGTCTGCTTCTGCCTTGGGATCACCTCGGTCAACCCGGTCGAGCATGCCCTGCTGTTCGAGCGGTTCATTTCCGAGGACCGCGACGAACCCCCTGATATCGATGTCGATTTCGAGCACGAACGGCGCGAAGAGGTGATCCAGCACATCTATGAAAAGTATGGCCGCCACCGCGCCGGGCTCTGCGCCACGGTGATTCACTACCGCCCGCGCATGGCGATCCGCGAGGTTGGCAAGGCGATGGGGCTGTCCGAGGACGTGACCGCAGCCCTGGCGAAAACGGTCTGGGGCGGGCACGGCAGGTCGATCAAGGAGCACCACATTGGCGCCGAGACCGGTCTGAACGTCGCTGAGCCGCACCTCAAGCGCGTTCTGGCGCTGACCGAACAGATGATCGGTATGCCCCGCCACCTTTCGCAGCACGTCGGCGGCTTCATCCTCACCGAAGGACCGCTGATCGAGACCGTCCCGATCGGCAACGGCGCCATGCCCGAACGCAGTTTCATCGAGTGGGACAAGGATGACATCGATGCGCTCGGCATCCTCAAGGTCGATGTCCTGGCGCTGGGCATGCTGACCTGCATCCGCAAGTGCCTTGACCTGCTGCGCGATCATCATCGCCGCGATCTGGTGCTGGCCAGCGTCCCGCGCGAGGACCCGGCGGTCTACGACATGCTGTGCCGCGGGGATTCGCTCGGGGTGTTCCAGGTCGAAAGCCGGGCACAGATGAACATGCTCCCCCGCCTGCGCCCGCGCTGCTTCTACGATCTGGTGATCGAGGTGGCGATCGTGCGGCCCGGGCCGATCCAGGGCGATATGGTTCACCCCTATCTCAAGCGGCGGCGCGGAGCCGAGCGGGTGGAGATCCCCGCGCCGGGTCCGGCCCACGGCCCGCCCGACGAGCTGACCAGCATCCTTGGCCGCACGCTGGGGGTGCCGATCTTTCAGGAACAGGCGATGAAGATTGCGCTCGACGCGGCGAAATTTTCGAGCGCCGAAGCCAACCGGCTGAGGAAAGCGATGGCGACCTTCCGCAGCCGCGGGAACCTTGAGGAACTGGAGGATCTGATGGTCGGGCGGATGGTCGCGCGCGGCTACGATCCGGAATTTTCCGCGCGCTGCTTCAACCAGATCAAGGGCTTCGGCGAATACGGCTTTCCCGAAAGCCATGCCGCCAGCTTCGCGCTGCTGGTCTATGTCTCGTCGTGGCTGAAATGCCACTATCCGGCAGCCTTCGCCTGCGCCCTGCTCAATTCGCAGCCGATGGGCTTCTATGCCCCGGCCCAGATCGTGCGCGATGCGCGCGAACACGGGGTGGCGGTGCTGCCGGTCGATGTGAACGCCAGCGGCTGGGACAATGCGCTGGAAGAAGAAGGGGGTTCCCGCAGAGACGCAGAGGAAGCAGAGAACGCAAAGAGGTTGCCCGCGCCGCAGGTGCCACCAATTCCGCCAGCCCTGCGCCTTGGTCTGCGTCAGGTCGATGGCTTTCCCGAGGCCGCCGCTGCCCGGATCGTCGCCGCGCGCGAGGCGGGCGGGCCGTTTCGCGATGTGCGCGAATTGCAGGAGCGGGCCGGGCTTTCACCAGCTCTGGTCGAGCGGCTGGCCAGCGCGGATTGCTTCAATTCGCTCGATCTCACCCGCAGGCAAGCGCTGTGGGATGCGCGCAGCCTGATCTCCGCGCCCGAACTGCCGCTGTTCGCGGCGATGCGCCAGCGCGGTGAGGGAGCAGAGCCTACCGCCACCCGTCTTCCAGTCATGCCGCTGTCCGAGGAAGTGGTGTCCGATTACCAGACCCAGCGGCTGTCGCTGAAGGCCCACCCGCTCGCCTTCCTGCGCGCCGATCTGGCCGATCGCGGCTTTATCCGCGCGGCCGACCTGCGCCAGCGCAAGTACCGCTCAAGCGTGCAGGTTGCGGGCGTGGTGCTGATCCGGCAGCGCCCGGGCAGCGCCAAGGGGGTATGTTTCATCACGCTCGAGGACGAAAGCGGCGTGGTCAATCTGGTGGTCTGGCCCGACGTGATGGAGCGCCAGCGCAAGGTGATCATGGGCGCGCGGCTGATCGAGGTGAAGGGAAGGGTGGAATACGACGACGAGGTGATTCACGTTATCGCCCAGCAGCTGACCGATGCGACGCCATCGCTGCGCGCCCTGTCCGACGATCTGCTCGCCCCGGCGGTGGACCGCGCCGACCATGTCGCGCGCGGTCATCCCCGCAGCACCCGGGTGATTCCGAAATCGCGGGATTTTCATTAGCCGATCATGGCACTAGGCTGGACCGCAACAGGGAGAAACCGATGCGCCGAATTGCCCCCGCGCTTGCACTGATCGCGTTAGCCGCCCCGCTTGCCGCCAGGCCGGCTCCGATCCCGCACGCGATCTTCACCGACCCCGCGCCCGATCCGGCTCACCCGGCGCGCAGCGAGGTATTGCACGTGCCGAGCGGCGGGGTGGAGATCAACGCGCTGGCCTATCTCGCCGCGGGTCCGGGGCCGCATCCCACGCTGGTGCTGTGCCACGGCTGGCCGGGCAACGAGAAGAACCTCGATCTTGCCCAGGCGGTGCGCCGCGCCGGGTGGAACGTGGTGACGTTCAACTATCGCGGCTCATGGGGCAGCGGCGGCACCTTCCACTTCGCCCAGAACCCCGAGGATGCCGCAGCGGTGCTGGCCTTCCTGCGCGATCCGGCCAATGCCGCACGGCTGGGAGTGGATACCGGCAAGATCGCGATGATCGGCCATTCGATGGGCGGCTGGGTCACCGCGATGACCGGGGGCAAGGATGCCGGCCTGATCGGTGCCGGGCTGATCTCCGCCGCCAACATGGGGGCATCGGGCGGGCGCGACCGCCCCGAAGTCGTCAAACTCGCCGCCAGCAACGCCGAAACGCTCGCCGGAACCTCGCCCGAGCAGATGGCCGACGAGCTGATCGCCAACCGGGAGGCGTTCGATTTCCTGCAAGCCGCGCCTGGCCTCGCGAAAATGCCGCTGCTGGTGCTGACCAGCGACGATGGCCTTGCCCCGCAAAGCGAAACACTGGTTGCGGCGGTGCGCGCTCAAGGCGGCCAGCGCATCACCGAAGTTCATGCGACCACCGATCACAGCTGGTCGGATCGGCGCATCTTCCTCGAAGTGCAGGTGATCCGCTGGTTGCAGGGGCTGTCGAAGAAAGACTAGGCCGTGTGGACAAATTCCAACGGCCAGAACCATGTCAGATTTTGGCTCTTGAGAACACGAGCTGCCTTTCCGGACACGACAACATTGCGGACGTTGCATTAGGATGGGTCTGTTGTCTAGTTGCGGCTCATGAGCGAGACTATCGGCACCTTTTGCGTTGAAGGAGCCCAACTGTTCGGTGGGGCCGTAAAGTGCTGCATGCCTGCTTTGGAGGATGCACTTACAGGTCTCCCATTTGAGGCGGCGGGCACGCGCCTTCATGGTATCACTGCGCTCAGACCTCTACTGGCAACGGGCGGTTGCGTCGGAACTATTGCGGCAAAGGTGCTTGGCCCTTCGGCGAAACCCGTTCGAGCAATCCTGTTCAACAAGTCATCTGAAACCAACTGGGGCTTGGGTTGGCATCAGGACCGGACGATTTGCGTCAAGGAAAGGCGGGAAATAAATGGCTTTGGTCCATGGTCGACAAAGCGCGGGATGATCCATGTAGCCCCGCCGTTTAATCTGCTCGCGCAAATGGTGACGCTTCGTGTGCATCTCGACGATGTACCTGAAACGAATGCACCACTTTTGGTTGCTCCCGGCTCACATAAGTTGGGTCGAGTGGCGGTAGATCAAATCGACAAAGCTGTTGAACGCTGCGGCATTCATACATGTTTGGCGAACGCTGGTGACGCATGGCTGTACGCGACGCCGATACTGCATGCATCGGAAGCTTCGACTTCGCCCAAGAGTAGAAGAGTGCTGCAAGTGGATTACGCCGCTTTCGATCTGCCGGGCGGATTGGAATGGTTTGGAGTTTGATACCCGCTTCCCCCAACAAAGCGGACACTCGGACCGCGCCCTGAAACCTGCCATACCCGCTAGACCGCTTCGAGCGAGTAACCCGCCGAGCGCACGGTGCGCACCGGATCGGGCGCGCCGGGCACCTCGATCCCCTTGCGCAGGCGGCGGATATGGACGTCCACGGTGCGCAGCTCGATATCGCTTTCAGTGCCCCAGACCGCGTCGAGCAGCTGGCCGCGGCTAAATACGCGGCCGGGATGCTCCATGAAGAATTTGAGCAGGCGGAACTCGGTCGGACCGAGCGAGAGGATCTGCCCGCGCCGGGTGGCCTTGTGCGCCTTGGCATCGAGCGCAAGATCGCCCACGCTCAGCACTTCGCCGGCCAGCGCCGGGCGGATCCGGCGCATGATCGCATTGACCCGCGAGACCAGCTCGCGCGGTGAAAACGGCTTGGTGACATAGTCGTCGGCGCCGGTATCGAGCCCGCGGATCTTGTCATCCTCGGCGCCGCGCGCGGTTAGCATGACGATCGGGACATGCGCGGTTTCCTGCATCCGGCGCAACCGGCGGCAGACCTCGATCCCGCTGGTGCCCTCGATCATCCAGTCGAGCAGGACCAGATCAGGGGCCTCTTCCTGGGCCAGCAACAAGGCCTCGTCGCCATCGGGCGTCGCGGTCACCGCATAGCCCTCGGCCTTGAAGCGGAACTCGATCAGTTCGGCGAGAGCCGGGTCATCCTCGACCAGCAACAGGCGCGGCACGGTCATTGCTGGCTCTTGTCTTCCTTGTCAGTGAGATAGGCGCCGGTGGCGGCGTAGTAGACCATTTCCGCCACATTGGTGGCGTGATCGCCGATCCGCTCGATATTGCGGGCGACGAACAGCAACTGGGCGGCGCTCGAGATGGTCGAGGGATTTTCCATCATGTGGCTGACAAGGTTGCGGAAGATGCTTTCGTAGAAGGCATCGACCTTGTCATCGCGCTCAACCACCTCGCGGGCCAGTTCGGCATCGCGGGCGGCATAGGCGGTGAGTACGTCGTGGACCATTTCGCTCGCCAGTTCGGCCATCGCCGGAACCAGCGTGAGCGGCTCGAACTGGCGCCGGCCCTTGATCTTGTCGGCGCTCTTGGCGATGTTCTTGGCATAGTCACCGATCCGCTCGATCACGCCCGCGATCTTGAGCGCGGCGATCACCTCGCGCAGGTCATCGGCCATGGGCGCGCGCAGGGCGATGATCCGCACCGCCAGCTTGTCGATCTCGGCTTCGAGCGAATCGATCCGTTTGTCGCGCCCCACCACGCTTTGGGCGAGTTCCTTGTTCCCTCGGACCAGGGCCTCCATCGCCTCGTTGATCGAGACTTCGGCCAGTCCGCCCATTTCCGCGATCATGCCGCGCAGACGGGTGATGTCTTCATCAAAGGCTTTGACAGTGTGTTCGGAAGCCATATCAAATCCTAACCGTAACGTCCGGTAATATAGTCCTTCGTCTTTTCCTCACGCGGGTTGGTGAAGATGTCGGAAGTCTTGCCGTATTCGACCATCCGCCCAAGATGAAAGAAGGCCGTGCGCTGCGATACGCGCGCCGCCTGCTGCATCGAATGGGTGACGATGACGATGGCATATTTGCCGCGCAGCTCGTCGATCAGTTCCTCGATCCGCGCGGTGGCGATCGGATCGAGCGCCGAGCACGGCTCGTCCATCAGGATCACCTCGGGATCGACCGCGATCGCCCGGGCGATGCACAGGCGCTGCTGCTGGCCGCCCGACAGCGCGGTGCCGCTGTCCGACAGGCGGTCCTTGACTTCGTCCCACAGCCCGGCGCGGCGCAGCGAGGTTTCGACGATCTCGTTCAGCTCTGTGCGGCTTGCAGCCAGCCCGTGAATGCGCGGGCCATAGGCGCCGTTCTCGAAGATCGACTTGGGGAAGGGGTTGGG
>JAKOWQ010000277.1 GCA_029781465.1 Pseudomonadota bacterium | reverse complement strand
CGCCCCGCCCAAGGCCGCGCGCTAATCCATGTGCTTGAGGCCGACCCGCAGGTAATCCCAGCCGGTAATCACAGTCAGCACAGCGGCGGCCCACAGCGTGACCAGGCCCACGGTGTGCGGGAAATTCATCTCGATTCCGAAGGCGAATACGGTCCACCAGGGGGTGGCGCGGCCAAGGATCAGCGCGCCGAGCGCGACCATCTGGATAGTCGTCTTCCATTTCGCGAGGCGGCTGACCGGCACCGAAACGCGCAAAGGCCCCAGGAATTCCCGCAGACCGGAAACCGCGATCTCGCGGATCAGGATTACCAACCCCGCGATCACATGCATGTCACCCACGTAAGGCCCGGTCAGCACCCCTTGCGCCGCCAGCACCAGCAGCACCGCGGCGACCATGATCTTGTCGGCGATCGGATCGAGAAACTGTCCGAGTTTGGAAACCGTTCCCTGCGCGCGGGCCAGATAACCGTCGAAATAGTCGGTGATCCCCATCAGGCAATAAAGCGCGAAGGCGATCAGGTAGCCGGTCTGCCAGTGCGGCCACCACAGCAGTCCGGCGAGCAGCGGAACCGCCAGGATTCGCGATAGCGTCAACAAGTTGGGCAGGCTCAGCATGGCAGCCAGCATAGCCATGCCGCGCCCGGTGCAAAAGAGCCGTTTGGGGGTTGTTCCACCGCGATCTGCCGCTAGGAGTCAGGCAAATCCGGCTGCCTGAAGCGAGCGCATGACCACCCAGACCAAGCTGATCCACAGCCGCCGCTTCCTGCCGCTGTTCGCGACCCAGCTCCTCAACGCCTTCAACGACAACCTGTTCAAGAACGCGATGGTGCTGTTCGTGGTCTATCGGGTCTATCAGTCCGAAGAGGCCGAAGGGCAGTTCAGCGCAATCGCCTCGGCGCTATTCATCCTTCCCTTCCTGGTATTTTCGGCAATAGCCGGGCAATTGGCCGACATGCGCGACAAGGCGCGGATCATCCGGATCGTCAAGACCGCCGAAATCGGGATCATGCTGATTGGCGCGGCAGGCCTGATGATGGCGGCGAAGGGCATCGCGGTGACCGGGCTGGCGATCCCGCTGATGTTGCTCGCGGTGTTCGGAATGGGCCTGCATTCGACCTTTTTCGGGCCGATCAAGTACTCGATCCTGCCCCAGCACCTCCACCCAGGAGAAGTCCTGGCCGGAACCGGCCTGGTTGAGGCGGGCACCTATATCGCAATCCTGACCGGGACGATCCTGGCCGGGTGGCTGCCGGTGGAATGGGCTGCGGCCGGGGTGATCGTCACCGCCCTGAT
>JAKOWQ010000245.1 GCA_029781465.1 Pseudomonadota bacterium | reverse complement strand
CTCCGGCGTTCTGGGCCTGGCCTTCATCAGGGCTTTCTTTGGCCGCGCGGTCTTTACCCCGCGGCTCCGGCGCTATTGCGATGTGGTCAGCGGTCTCGCGCTGTCAGGTGGTGTCGCGGTGGCTTTGCTGGCGCCCTGGCAGTTCTGGCTGCTCGATCGGCTGTTCTTTTGCGCAGGCATTGCCTTGCTCTCCTGCATCTTTCCGATTGTCTGGAACGCCTGGCGGTCGCACAATCGTTATTTCTGGCTCTTCATGCTCTCGTGGGGAGCTCCCGTTGCGGTTTCGATGGCGCGCCTTGCCCATGGATTCAATCTGATCGGGTACAGCTTCTGGCTGGATAACGGCAATCTTCTGGCGCTGGGTGGCGAGGTGCTGTTCTCAACCCTGCTGATCGTCGCGCGCCTGCGCGAATTGAGCGACGAGCGCGACGATGCCAGGGCGCACGCCAAGCTTGCGCTGCGCCTTGCCAACAGCGATCCGCTTACCGGTCTGCTCAATCGCCGTGCCTTCCTCGAACAGGCAATCGGGCGCTCGGGCCGGTTCCGGCTGATGCTGATCGACATCGATCACTTCAAGGCGATCAACGACCGCTACGGTCACGATGCAGGCGACGAAATGCTGGGCTCGATTGCTCAGACGATTCAGGCCTGTCGCCCGCGCGATGCCCTGGCGGTGCGGCTGGGGGGCGAGGAATTCGCGCTTCTGGTGCCCATGTCGCACCAGGCGGAGTGCAATCCCGAACGAATTCTCGGCGCGGTGCGCGATGGGGCCATGCCCTATGACGTCCGCGTGACTGTCAGCATCGGGGTCGCCGAGGGCCAGATCGCCACAGAGGCCGACTGGCGGCGCCTCTATCGCCTGGCCGACAGCGCTCTCTATCGGGCCAAGGCCGACGGGCGCGACCGCGCCTGCCGCGCGACCGATTTTGCCGCGACTGCGGTGGCCTGAACTCAGGGCTGCGCGGCAAACGCCTCGGCTTCGGCCTGGGCTACGGCCTGCCAGGCGGGCCGGGCCTTGACCCTTTCGTACCATGCCGAAGCGCGCGGATGGCGGGCCGGATCAAGCCCCGATCCGACGTAGGCCAGAGTGCGCAGCACCGATGCAACCGAAAGATCGCCGATCGATATTCCGGCCCCCGCCAGCCAGCCATCGGCCGGAGCCTGGCTTTCCAGATAGTCGAAGATCGGGACCAGTTCGGCTTCACCGGCGCTGGCGGTCGCCTCATCGCCCGCGATCCCCAGGATCTTCGGCGCGACGAAGCGGTTGAACACAACCTTTCCTCCGGCGGCGGCCGCGATCGTGTCGGCAAATTCTTCCCACCAGATTGCCTTGGCCGAGGCCCTGGCATCGCCCGGTGTCATCGAGGGATGGGGTTGCAGCGCATCGAGGTAGGCCGCGATCGCTGTCGAATCCGCCAGAGTGAAGTCTCCGTCCTGAAGCGCCGGGATCTTGCGAAACGGGCTTGCCGCTGCGAATTCGGGCGAAGGATTGCGCGGGTTGGCGGGCTTGCTCTCGATCGCAATGCCCTTTTCCGCGGCAACCAGATGGACCTTGCGGACGAACGGTGAAAGCAGAACGCCAAAGACCTTCATGAAATTCTCCCGATGAGTCGTGTTTTGCAACGCAAAGCTTATTGCAGCGCCGCGCCCGCGCGTATAGGCGGGTTCGCGCGATGACCAACATACCCAAGAACCAGCTCGATACCGCCGGAACCACCGTCCTCGAAGCCCCCGATCGCGAGATCGACGTGCGCGAGATGTTCGGGATCGACATCGACATGAAGGTTCCCGCCTTCAGCCAGCCCGACGAGCGCACGCCCGACGTTGACGACGCCTATGTGTTCGATCCGGATACCACGCTGGCGATCCTGGCGGGCTTCGCCTTCAACCGCCGGGTGATCGTCCAGGGCTATCACGGCACCGGCAAATCAACCCATATCGAACAGGTCGCCGCGCGGCTCAACTGGCCGTGCATGCGCATCAACCTCGATGCCCATATCAGCCGGATCGACCTGATCGGGCGCGATGCGATCGTGCTGCGCGATGGCTTGCAGGTTACCGAATTCCGCGAAGGGCTGCTGCCCTGGGCGCTGCAGCACCCGGTGGCGCTGGTGTTCGACGAATACGATGCCGGGCGTCCCGACGTGATGTTCGTGATCCAGCGCGTGCTGGAAACCGAAGGCAAGCTGACCCTGCTTGATCAGAACCGGGTAATCCGCCCCAACAAGTTCTTCCGCCTGTTCGCCACCGCCAACACGGTGGGTCTGGGCGATACCTCGGGCCTCTATCACGGCACCCAGGCGATCAATCAGGCGCAGATGGACCGCTGGAACATCGTCGTCGCGCTCAATTACCTGCCCGCCGCGGTGGAGAGCGAGATCGTGCTCAAGAAGGTGACCGGCACGCCCGCCGAGATGGTGGCCCAGATGGTCAAGGTTGCCGACCTGACCCGCCAGGGCTTCATCAATGGTGACATTTCCACCGTGATGAGCCCACGCACCGTCATCACCTGGGCGCAGAACACCGCGATCTTCAAGGATCCGGGTTATGCCTTCCGCCTCTCGTTCCTCAACAAGTGCGACGAGACCGAGCGGATGCTGGTGGCGGAATACTATCAGCGGGTGTTCGGCACCGAACTGCCTGAAAGCGTGGTGGCAAAAGCTTGAGGCGCGCCGCGCGCCTGCTTGCCGCGCTGCTGCTGACGCTTGGGGTGGTTGCCGTACCGGCGCGCGCTGATGCGCCGGCCGCGAGCGAGGCAACCCATTTCTATCCCGCCGATGCCGACGGCGCGAGCGTGCTCGCCGCAGCGCTGGCCGAGGCGGCAGCGCAGGGCAGGGTAGCGGTGATCGTGTTCGGGGCCGACTGGTGCCGTGACAGCCGCGCGCTGGCCCGCACGCTGACTTCGGATGCCTTCAGGTCCGAATTTGGGGGTCGCTACAGCGTCACCTTTATCGATGTCGGCAAGCCGCAGACCGGCAACGGGCGCAATCTCGATCTGGTCGCGCGTTTCGGGGTCAAGAAGCTGAAAAGCACCCCGGCCCTGTTCCTGATTTCGCCGCGAGGCAAGCGGATCAACACCAGGAAGGACGCGATCGGCTGGCGCAACGCGGACAGCCGGGGCGAGGCGGCGATCCTGGAGTGGTTCAGGGCAGCCGCCGCCCAGCGCTAACCGTCGTCCGCGTCCGTCTGCGCGCTGGCCCCGCCGCTCGGGCCTGACCAGCCGCCCTTGTCCTCGTTGCCTTCCCACCAATAGGCCGGGCGCTTGCGGCTGCCGGTCAGCTCCTCGTTGAGCGTGCCCGCATCGTAGAGGTGGCCGCCCAGCATCACTTTGGAGATCTTGTCCGAATTGCGGATGTCCTGGGTCGGATCGGCGTCGAGCACCACCAGGTCGGCCAGCTTGCCGGGTTCGAGGCTGCCGATGTCGCGGTCGTAGCCCAGCGAACGGGCGCTTTCGATCGTTCCGGCGCGCAGCGCCTCGATCGGGGTCATGCCGCCGCGCACGAATGACCACAGTTCCCAATGCGCGGCGATGCCCGGCTCCTGGCCGTGCGCGCCGATCGCCACCGGCACGCCCCGCCGGGCCAGCTTGGCGGCTTCACGCGCGCTGTCGGCATCGCGGTAGTCTTCCTCGGGCGCCAGTTCGCGCCGCGCGCTGGCGGCCACCAGCACCGCCGACGGCTCGTGCTTTTGCAGCAAGGGGTGCTTCCACACCTCGGTATGCGCACGCCAATAGGGATCGCCTGCCGGGCCGCCATAGGTGACGACCAGGGTGGGCGTGTATCCGGTCTTCGATTCCGAGAAGAACTGCAGCACGTCTTCGTACATCACTCCAACCGGCAGGTTGTGCTCCACCGTGGTGTTGCCATCGGCGATCAGGGTCATGTCGAAGCCGAACAGCGATCCCCCCTCGGCCACCGAGCGCATCCCCTCCTTGATCGCAGCGGCGGTCACCTGCTGGCGCTGTTCGCGCCGGGGCTGGTTGTAGTTCTTGATCGAATGCGCGCCCTCGGCCTTGAGGCGGCGGACGTGGTTGAGCGCATCTTCGGGCCCGTCGATCTCGGCATAGAGCCCGGGCAGCTTGGCGCCATAGACGATCTCGGCGGTGGAAAAGCTGCGCGGCCCGATCAGCTTGCCCGCGCGGATCATCTCCAGCGCCGGGAAGACCGTGGCAGCGCTGCTGGAGGGATCGTGCCGGGTGGTCACGCCGAGCGCGAGATTGACCATCTCGGCCCAGTTGGCCTGGGGGGTCATCTCGTCGACGCCATAGGGGCCGTGGGCGTGGGCATCGATCAACCCGGGGATCACGGTCTTGCCGCTGGCATCGAGCGTCGGGGTGCCGGGCGGGATCGCCACTTCGCCGCGCTTGCCCACGGCCTTGATCCGGCTACCCTCGATCAGCACCACGCCATCGTCGATCGTGCCGCCGTCGGCACCCTTCATGGTCACCACCCGCGCGCCGACGATCGCCACGCTGCCCGATGGCTTGTCGGCCTGGACGGTCATCGACAGCGAAACGCCGGTTGCGGGGGCGGTATACTTGGCTGCCCTGGCGCCGGGTGCGTCGGCGAACATCGTGGCGCGATCGGCGCCGAACAGCGTCGGACCCAGCGACCAGTAGAGCCGCTTGCCATCGCCGCTCCAGTGGATCCAGTCGGCCCCGTCTCCGCTGGCGCGGGTCACGGGCAAGCCCGAGCCCTTGGGCGAAAGCGAAACGTCCTGCGTGCCCGGCAGCATCGGTACGACAAATGCCTGGTAATTCCGCTTGAACGCCAGGAATTTGCCGTCAGGCGATACCGAAAAGTCGGAGACCAGCGCGCCTTCGGCGTGGGTCCGGCGCGCTTCACCGTTCAGATCCATGGAGACCAGACTGGCCTTGTCGGCACCCTGTTCAACCACGAAGATCCGGTCCGAAGAGGCACCGAATTGCGGGTGGGCTCCGTCCTTGCTGACCCGCACCATTGCCCCGCCGCTGGCGGGCACGCGGTAGATTCCCGGTTCGGCCGAGCCGCGCGGGCTGACCAGAAAGCCGCCCTGCTGGCGTTCGAACACGATGGTCTTGCCATCGGGCGAAAAGCGCGGGCGGGCATAGTGGCCGGGAGTGGAGGTGACCGCGAGCGAAGCCCCGCCGTCGGCGGACATCGTGCGTACTTCGCCCAGCCCGGCGTCGGTCCAGCGAACATAGGCAATCGTGCGGCCATCGGGTGACCAGGCGGGATAGCCCTCCATCGCCTGCTCGTCGCCGGTCAGACGGCGCGCCGTGCCGCCCGCCATCGGCTTGATCCACAGGTTCCCCAGCGTCTCGAACGCCACCCGGCTGCCATCGGGCGAAACCACCGCACCGCGCGGCATCTTCGTCTCGAAGGTGTCGGGCGCGATGGCCACCGGCGGGCGGGGCGGGTCGATCACCCCGCGGCTGTCGGCAATCTTGAAGGGGATCACGCTGGCCTTGCCGGTCGCCAGATCGACCCGGTTGATCTTGCCCCCGGCCCAGAACACCACGCTGGCCGAATCCGGGGTCCAGGCCATGTTGGGGTAGACGCCGGTGACGGCCCAGGTCTCCTGCACGTCCTGATCGAGCGCGCCGAAGACCTTGCGATCCTCTCCCGTGGCCAGATCGCGCACGTAGAGCCGGGAATGGGTGTGCTCACGCCGGACATAGGCCAGCTTCTTCCCGTCGGGGGAAGGGGTGGGGCGCACCGCGCCGCCTTCGCCGCCGGCCACCTGCTCGCTCTCGCCGGTTTCCATGTCATAGCGTTCGATCGCGAAGATCTGGTTGTTGCTGTCCTGCGCGTACTGGAAAATCGGACCGGGCGTGGTGTTGCGGGTGAAATAGATGTGCTTGCCATCGGGGGCGAAGGTGGGTTCGCCCAGCTCCTTCTGGTGGGCCTCGCTGGGCTTCTTGACCAGCACCACCCCGTCGCCGCCCGACACGTGATAGAGCCAGACCTCGCCCGTGCCGAGCGAGCGCTGGGTGGTGAAGTGCTTCTTCGCGGCGATGAATTGCCCGTCCGGGCTCCAGCTCGCCTGATTGGTCAGGCGGAAGTTTTCGGTGGTGAGCTGGCGCTTGTCGCTGCCGTCGCGGTTCATGATCCAGATATTGTCACCCCCGCCGCGATCCGAGGTGAAGGAGATGCGCTTGCCATCGGGTGAGAAGCGCGGCTGGGTTTCATAGGCCAACCCTTCGGCTATGCGGGTGGGCGTGCCGCCCGTGATCGGCATGGTGTAGATGTCGCCCAGCAGGTCGAAAGCGATCGTCTGCCCGTCGGGGCTGACGTCGATGTTCATCCAGGTGCCTTCCTCGACCGCGATCGGAACCTGCCGCACGGTCATCCCCGGAGGGGCGGAAACGTCCCACTTGGGGGCTTCCTTGGCGGCGGGCTTGGCCAGCGCCGGCATGGCGCAGGCGGCAAGCGAAACGGCAAGCGCAAGCCGCGAGGCGGCACGGATCGATCGGTTCATGAAAAGGCACTCCCTGTCCGGGCGGGATCATCGCCCCCGCGCGGTCCAAGTCAACCGCGCGTTCTGCGAACGGCTTGGGAAAGGGGGCGAACGGCGTCAGCCGCCAGGCACCACCAGATACTTCTCGCCGGTGCGCCGGGCGTTGTATTCGGCAATCGCGTCCTTGCCGAGCATGCCTTCGAGGCTGACCTGCGCCTTGTAGTGGCTGGCGAAGGTGGTGGTGAGGTCCTTCATCACCCGCGCGCGCATCCGCCCGACCACTTCCATCCCCGCCTTCATCATGAACGGGGTCAGCAGCCAGCCGCCCAGATCCCAGGTCAGGCCGAAGGCGCGGTTGAGGATCGTGGGCCCAAGATCGAGCGCGCCGTAGATATAGACCTTCTTCGGGCTCGACGAGCCATAGCGGCTGAAGGCCATGCCGCGGCTGGCGGCGGCTTCCATCGCGGTGAGGATTTGGCTCGCAAGCGTGCCCCCGCCGATCGGATCGAACCCGATCATCGCCTTGGTCTCGGCAATCGCGTCGGTTAGCTGCGCCATGAAATCGGCATCGGTCATGTTGAGCACATGGGTCGCGCCCAGATCCTTGAGAATCTTCACCTGCTCGTCGCTGCGCACGATGTTGACCAGCGGGATGCCATCCTGCTGGCAGATCTTGACCAGCATCTGCCCAAGATTCGATGCCGCCGCCGCGTGGACGATGCCGGTGAAGCCTTCCATCTTCATCGTCTCGGTAAAGCCCAGCGCGGTCATCGGATTGACGAACGAACTGGCCGCCTGCTCGGCACTGACCCCATCGTCGACCGCGAAGGCCATCGAGGCATCGCAGAACGCATAGTCGGCGTAGGCCGTGCCCGGAACGCAGGCGATCCGCTTGCCCATCAGCGCCTGCGCCGCCGGATCGTCGCCCGCAGCGACCACGATCCCCGCAGCCTCGTTGCCTGCAGGCATCGCCAGGCCGTGCCGTGCCTTCATCGCCCGGGTGGCGTTGTCTGGCATTTTCGCCACCACCTTGCCGGGGGAGTAGACCGCGCCCGCCATATCCGCCGAGGCAAACAGCAAGCCAAGGTCCGACGGGTTGATCGGGGTCGCCTCGACCCGGATCAGCACCTGCGTTCCTTGCGGCGCTTCCCAGGTCTTGTCGTTGAGCTGGACGGTCAGCGTGCCGTCCGCATCGAGCTGGGTGGTGAGCTGCTTGCCGGTGAAGGTCATTGGTCGTCTCCCGATTCTGTTTCGGAATGCAACCTAGTGCGTCATTCGCCGGGGTAAAGCGCCCTGACGAAATAGAGCCCCTCGCTGGGGGCGTTGAGGCCGAGCGCCTGGCGGTCGCGCGCGGCCAGCGCCTCGGCGACCTGCTCCTCGCGCCAGCGGCCCATGCCGACCAGCGCCAGACAGCCGACCATCGAGCGAACCTGATGGTGGAGAAAGCTGCGCGCCGCCGCGCGGATCCGCACTTCTTCGCCCACGCGCTCGGCGCTCAGCACATCGAGGGTCTTTTCGGCGCTTTGCGCCTGGCAGTGGACCGAGCGAAAGGTGGTGAAATCGTGCCGTCCGACCAGCGCCTGCGCGGCGCGGTGCATCGCCGGGGCGTCGAGCGGCTGGGGCACCTGCCACATCCGGTTTGCATCGAGCGTGAGCGGCGCGCGCCGGTTGGCGATGCGGTAGAGGTATTCGCGGCCAATGCAGGAAAACCGCGCGTGCCAATCGTCCGCCACCACTGCGCAATCCAGCACCGCGATCGGGTTCGGCCGCAGGTGATAGTTGAGCGCTTCCATCAGCCGGAACGCGTCGATATCCTTTGCCAAATCGACATGCACCCGCATCCCCAGCGCGTGGACCCCGGCATCGGTCCGCCCGGCGGCATGGAGGGTGACCTGCTCGCCAGTGATGGCATGGACCGCTTCCTCGACCGCCTGCTGAACGCTCGGCCCATGGGCCTGCCGCTGCAGGCCGAAGAACGGCGTGCCGTCGAATTCGAGGGTGAGGGCAAAACGGGTCAAGTAAGGCGCGCTCCCGGCGCTATCGCCCAGCCGCGCAGCAGGTCTTCCGCGGCCATCGCCGGCTTGCCGGCGCGCTGGACCCGGTGGGGACGCAATGCGCCGGTTCCGCAAGCGACGGCCAGATGGCCGTCAAGCACCGTTCCGGGCAGGCCCGTTCCATCGACCAGATCGGCCGCCAGAACCTTGCACCGCTCGCCCTCCAATTCAAACCAGGCCCCCGGCACGGGCGCGAAGGCGCGGACCTGACGCTCGATTTCCTCGGCGTTCCGGCTCCAGTCGATCCGCGCTTCGGCCTTGTCGATCTTGTGGGCATAGGTCACGCCGTCTTCCGGCTGCGCAATCGCCGCATGACCAGGCAGGCCGGCCAGCACCTCGACCATCAGGCTTGCGCCGATTTCGGCCAGTTCTTCGGTCAGACCGCCCGCAGTTTTGCCGTCGATCGGGGTCCGGGCCACGGCCAGCATCGGTCCGGTATCGAGGCCGGCTTCCATCTGCATGATGGTGACGCCGGTCTCTGCATCTCCCGCCAGGATCGCGCGCTGGATCGGCGCCGCGCCGCGCCAGCGCGGCAGCAGGCTGGCGTGGATATTGAGGCAGCCGAGGCGCGGCGCGTCGAGCACCGCCTGGGGCAGGATCAGGCCATAGGCCGCGACCACCGCCAGGTCCGCTCCCAGCGCCGAAAATTCTGTTTGCTCTTGGGCGCCCTTGAGCGAAGCCGGATGGCGCACCGGGATATCCAGCTCCTCGGCCGCCTTGTGAACAGGCGTTGGCGTCAGCTCCTTGCCGCGGCGGCCGCCGGGGCGGGGCGGCTGGGTATAGGCGGCAACTACCTCATGCCCCGCCGCGACCAGCGCCTTGAGCGCCGGGACGGCAAAGTCGGGGGTTCCCATGAAAATGATCTTCACACCAACACCCGTTCGTCCTGAGCTTGTCGAAGGACCGTCCTTACTTTGGGCGGCGGAAAAGAAAAGGACGGGGCTTCGACAAGCTCAGCCCGAACGGTTAGGAGTGCGGCATGGCCTCGGTTGAAATTGAAGCACTCACCACCGCCCTTTCGCGCCTGCCCGGCCTTGGCCCGCGCTCGGCCCGGCGCGCGGTGCTGTGGCTGATAAAGCGGCGCGAGACGTCGCTGGTGCAACTGCTCGAGGCGCTGGGCGCGGTGCGCGAGGGGCTGATCGAATGCGCCACCTGCGGCAATGTCGATACCTGCGATCCCTGCGGCATCTGCGCCGATCCGCGCCGCGATCCGCGCCAGCTTTGCGTGGTTGAGGACGTGGCAGACCTCTGGGCGCTCGATCGCGCGCGGCTGTTCGCCGGGAAATACCACGTGCTGGGCGGGCGGCTCTCGGCGCTCGAAGGGGTGCGGCCCGAGGATCTGACCATTGGCGCGCTGATCGAACGCGTCAGCCAGGGCGGGATCGACGAGGTCGTGCTTGCCATGAACGCGACGCTGGAGGGGCAGACCACCGCGCATTACATTGCCGAGCGGCTGGAGAGCTATCCGGTGCGCATCACCCAACTGGCCCACGGCCTGCCGGTGGGGGGGGAGCTCGACTACCTTGACGAGGGCACGCTGGCCCAGGCCTTGCGCGCCCGGCGCCCGGTGGGTTGAGAATCGCGCGCAAGCCCACTATCTGCGCCCAATGGCTATTCGCGAAATCCTCGAAGTTCCCGATCCGATTCTCAAACAGGTCTCGGCCCCCGTCACCGTGTTCGATGCCGAACTGAGGACGCTGGTCGAGGACATGTTTGAGACGATGTATGATGCCCCCGGCATCGGCCTCGCCGCGATCCAGGTGGGGGTGGCGCTGCGGGTGCTGGTGATCGATCTCCAGCCCGAGGACGAGGACGCCGAGCCGGTGCCCTGCAACCACGATGGCCACCACCATCACCATCAACCGACGAAGCGGGAACCCCGGGTGTTCATCAACCCAGAGATTCTCGATCCGTCGGAGGATCACTCGGTCTATTCCGAAGGTTGCCTCTCGGTGCCCGAAATCTACGCCGAGGTGGAACGCCCGGCGCGGATCCGTGCGCGCTGGCAGGATCTTGAGGGCACGGTTCACGAGGAGGATATGGACGGGCTGATGGCCACCTGCCTCCAGCACGAGATGGACCACCTCGAAGGGATCCTGTTCATCGACCACCTCTCGCGCCTCAAGCGGCAGATGGCGCTCAAGAAGCTGGACAAGCTGCGCAAGGCGGCCTGAGCGGACCCCGGCTCAGAACAGCCCTTCGATCTCGCCGCTTTCGTCGAGGTAGATGCCCTCCGCGCTCGGCACCTTGGGCAGGCCGGGCATGGTCATGATATCGCCGCAGATCGCCACCACGAAGCCCGCACCGGCGGACAGGCGCACTTCGCGCACTTCGACCACGTGATCGTCGGGCGCGCCGATCCGGGCCGGATCGGTCGCGAACGAATACTGGGTCTTGGCCATGCAGACCGGAAAATGGCCGTAACCCATCTCTTCCCAGGCCATGAGCTGGCTGCGCACCGCCGATGGAATGTGCACTTCTCCGGCGCGATAGATCTCACGCGCGACGGTGACGATCTTGTCGGCCAGCGGCAGATCGTCGCCATAGAGCGGGGCATAGTCCGGTGCCCCGGCATCGGCCCGGGCAGCCACGATCCGGGCCAGTTCCTCGGCCCCGGCGCCGCCCTCGGCCCAGTGGCGGCAGATGACCGCCTCGGCGCCGCAGCTTTCGGCTGCCTGCTTCACCGCGGCCAGTTCCTCCTCGCTGTCGAGATGGAAGTGATTGATCGCCACGGTTGGGGTCAGGCCGAACTTGCGCAGGTTCTCGATATGGCGCTGAAGGTTGACCGCGCCATCGCGTACCGCTTGCGCGTTGGGCAGGGCGAGGTCCTTCTTCGCCACCCCGCCGTGCATCTTGAGCGCGCGGACCGTGGCGACCACCACCACCGCATCGGGCCGGAGCCCGGCAATGCGGCACTTCACGTCCATGAACTTTTCCGCGCCCAGATCGGCGCCGAACCCGGCCTCGGTCACCACATAGTCGGCCAGACCAAGCGCGGTGCGGGTGGCGATCGCCGAGTTGCAGCCGTGGGCGATATTGGCGAAGGGACCGCCGTGCAGGATCGCCGGGCGGTTCTCAAGCGTCTGGACCAGATTGGGCAGGATCGCGTCTTTGAGCAGCACGGTCATCGCCCGATCGGCCTTGATATCGCGGCAGAAGACCGCGCTCTTGTCGCGGCGATAGCCGACGATGATATCGCCCAGCCGCCGCTCCAGATCACGGATATCGGCCGCCAGGCACAGGATCGCCATGATTTCCGAGGCTACGGTGATGTCGAACCCGGTCTCACGCGGGAAACCGTTCGATACCCCGCCCAGCGGCCCGACGATCTGGCGCAGCGCGCGGTCGTTCATGTCGACCACCCGCCGCCAGGTCACCCGCCGCAGGTCGATCGCCAGCGCGTTGCCCCAATAGATGTGGTTGTCGATCATCGCGCTCAGCAGGTTGTGCGCGGCGGTGATCGCGTGAAAATCGCCGGTAAAGTGCAGGTTGATCTCGTCCATCGGCATGACCTGCGAGTGCCCGCCGCCCGCGCCGCCGCCCTTGACCCCGAAGCACGGGCCCAGGCTCGGTTCGCGCAGGCACAGCATCGCCTTCTTGCCGATCCGGTGCAACGCATCGGCCAGGCCGACCGAGGTGGTGGTCTTGCCTTCGCCCGCCGGGGTGGGATTGATCGCGGTGACCAGGATCAGCTTGCCCTGCCGTGTAGTAGCGGGAAGCCGGGTCAGGTCGATCTTGGCCTTGAAGCGGCCATAGGGAACCAGCGCCGTTTCCGGAATCCCGGCGGCAGCGGCCACCTCAGCAATCGGCGCCAAGGTGGCGGCGCGCGCTATTTCGATGTCGGTGGGCACTGTTCCTCGCAAACTATCCGGATGACGGGGCGGACCAACCGCACCGCTCGTTTCTGTGGGCAGCAATGGTTGCGCACTTGTGCCGCGTCAAGTGCCGGGCTAAGTTCTTGCTTCGTTCTGGACCTGCGGAGCCCCGATGGACAATTCCCTGCCAATCTTCCTGCTGCTGGCCGTGCTCGCCGGGGTCGCGCTCGGCTGGTTTGCGGGGTCGCGGCCGGCGGCGGTGCTGCGCGAGCGGCTGGCCGATGCCGAAGCGGAGGGCAAGGAGCTTGAGGAACGCTTTCGCCGCGCCGCCAGGGAGCTGGGCGAGGCCTCGATCGAGCTCGCCACGCTCAAGGCCAATGCCGCCCATTTCGAGGAGCAGAAGGCGGCGCTGATTGCTGCGCAGGACCGCCTGCGCAAGGAGTTCGAGGATGCCGGGGCCAGGGTACTGGCCCAGGCGCAGGAACAGTTCATGGCCCAGGCGCAGCAGCGTTTTGCCCATTCCGAGGAAAAGAGCGCCGAGCGCCTCAAGGCCTTGCTGGCGCCGGTCGACCAGCGGCTGAAGTCCTATGAGGAGCAGGTTCAGGGCCTGGAGAAGCAGCGCAGCGATGCCTTCAGCCACCTCTACGGGCAGATCGAGCAGCTGCGCGCGGGGCAGGAAAAGGTGCGCGAGGAAGCGGCGCGGCTCGGCAACAGCCTGCGCAATGCCCCCAAGGCGCGCGGGCGCTGGGGCGAACAGCAGCTCAAGAACCTGCTCGAACAATGCGGGCTTGCCGAGCATACCGATTTCGTCACCGAACATTCGATCGATACCGAGGACGGGCGGCTGCGCCCCGACGCGGTGGTGCGTATTCCGGGGCAGAAAAGCCTTATCATCGACGCCAAGGTCTCACTCAACGCCTACCAGGATGCCTTTGCCGCCGATGGTGACGAGGCGCGCGAGCGTCACCTTGCCGCCCATGCCGCCGCAATGCGCAATCACGTGCAGCAGCTGGGCGCGAAATCCTATCAGTCGCAGTTCGACGAAGCGCCCGACTATGTGGTGATGTTCGTGCCGGGCGAGCATTTCGTCGCCGCCGCGCTCGAGCAGGATCCGGGGCTATGGGATTTCGCATTCGAGCGGCGGGTGCTGCTGGCCACGCCGACCAACCTGGTTGCGATCGCGCGGACCGTGGCGATGGTCTGGTCGCAGGACAAGCTGGCCCAGGAAGCGATCGAGATCGGGCGGCTGGGCAGCGAGATCTATGACCGGATCGCCACCGCGGGCGAACACCTGAGAGGGGTGGGCGCGGGGCTGGACCGGGCGGTGCGCAAGTACAACGATTTCGTCGGCAGCTTTGAACGCAACGTGATGACCTCGGGCCGGCGCCTGCGCGACAAGGGCATCGCCATCGGCAAGCGCGAGATCGAGGACGTTCCGCTGGTCGAGGCCGCCCCGCGCCACGGCGAAGGCGAGCGCCCGGCCTTGCCGCTGGAGGATGGCGGCGAGGGCTAGGGCGCGGGCTTCAGTTCGGCGCTGTGCCTGCCGCCGGAAAGCAGCAGGCGGCCGTTCTCGAACCGAAATTCAGGATTTGCGCCAAGCAGCTCGCTCACCGCGCGTTCCTGTTCCATCACCCCGTCGCAATACATCATGGTCGAGATCAGTGGCCCGGCCATGAGCCGAGTGCCCTCGATCCGCAAATCGCCACCCATGCCGTTGCAACCGACATTGGCGCCGATCCTGCCCGGAGCGATCGTCAGGCTCGTCTTGCCCGAAACCGGCTTTTGCCCGTCGATAGACACAAATTGCCACTCGCCCGGTGCCAGAGACGGCTGTGCCCCCTTGGCCGTGGCGCAAGCCGCAAGCAGCAATACGGTCATCACGGTGAGGATCCGGGCCATGTCCTAGGCAATATCGCGGCCAGTCTGATCCTGCGCTGAACGGCTATCCGTCCAGCGAAGCGAGCACTTCGTAGGCCAGCACCGCGCCGGCCACCGCCGCGTTAAGGCTATCGGCGCGGCCCTTCATCGGCATGGTCACGCGCAGATCGCAGGCTGCTTCGTAGTCTTCGGGCAGGCCGCGGCTTTCGTTGCCAACCAGGATGAAGCACGGCGCGGCATAGGGCGCGCCGCGATAGGTCACGGCATCGCGCAGGCTGGCAGCCACCAGCTGGCCCGGACCGGAGCGCAGCCAGGGCAGGAACTCCTCCCACCGTGCCTGGGCGATCTGCTGGGTGAAGACCGCGCCCATGCTGGCGCGCACCGCCTCGGCCGAGAAGGGGTCGGCGCAATCGTCGATCAGGATCAGCCCGCCCGCGCCCACCGCGTCGCCGGTGCGCAGCATGGTGCCAAGGTTACCCGGATCGCGCAGCGCCTGGGCAACCAGCCAGATCTTCGCTGCGCCGCGATCCAGCGCGGCCAGGCCGGTGTCGAATTCGGCAAACACGCCGCAGACTGCCTGCGGATTGTCCTTGCCGGTGATCTTGGCGAGGATCTCGGCGCTGGTTTCGATCACTTCGCCGCCGTGGCG
>JAKOWQ010000240.1 GCA_029781465.1 Pseudomonadota bacterium | reverse complement strand
CGCTGGCCGGTGCAGACGATGCGCTGGGCGAAGGCTGCGCCGCCGCACCCAGCGGATTCGCCGCAGGGGCATCGCTCGGAGCGACCGGAGCCGGTTGGCTGCGCTTGAGCGAATCGTCGATCGTGCCGGAGTTGCTCGAACCCACGGCCATGGCCGCCAGCACCACCGAAAGCACCACGAACAGAACCGCGAGAATGGCGGTCATCCGGGTAAGCAGGTCAGCCGCGCCGCGCGCCGAGATCAGGCCGGTGGGGCTACCGCCAACGCCAAGCCCCCCGCCCTCGGACTTCTGCATCAGGATGACGCCCACCAGCAGGGCGGCCACGATGGCCTGAACAACGGTGAGAAAAACGAAGATGCTCGACATGACAGTCCCGCGCAGAAAGGGGTTCGGAATGCGCGCCATCTAGGCACGCTTTGCCCGCTGCGCAAGCCGCCGCCTTCAGCCTTCGGCGGCAAGCACGATCGCGAGAAAGCTTTCGGCGGCCAGGCTGGCCCCGCCGACCAGCGCGCCGCCCACTTCGTCGGCCCCCAACAATTCGGCCGCGTTGCCTGCGTTGACCGAACCGCCATAAAGGATGCTGATCCGCACGGCAGCTTCGCCGTAAATGGTCCCAAGCCGCTCGCGGATCGCGCGGTGCATCGCCCCTACATCCTCGAGCGAAGGAACCCGTCCGGTGCCGATCGCCCAGACCGGTTCGTAGGCGACAGTCAGATGCGCAGCCGCGTTCTCGCTCCGGGGCAGCGAGCCATCGAGCTGCGCGCTGACCACCTGCTCGGCGCTCCCGGCATCGCGCTCCGCCTCGGTTTCGCCGACGCAGACGATCACGTCCAATCCCGCTTGCAGCGCGGCTTCGGCCTTGGCGCAAACCGCCGCATCGTCCTCACCGTGGATCGCGCGGCGCTCGGAATGACCGACAATGGTGAACCCCGCGCCCGCATCCTTGAGCATCGCTGCGGAGACATCGCCGGTGTAGGCACCGCTGGCCTTGGCATGGCAATCCTGCCCGCCGACGCCGATCGATTGCGAATCCTCGGCCATGGCGTGGATCAGGGTAAAGGGCGGCGCGATCGCCACCTTCACTCCCGGATGGCGCGCCGCACCGCGATCGATCGCGCGCGCCTCGGCCAGCATGGCCCGGATTCCGTTCATCTTCCAGTTGCCGACGATATAGGGCCGGTTTGGCATGGCGATTGCCCCCTGATTCTTGCCTTTTTGCCCGCTTGGGGGCCTGCTTGCCCAGCGCCTAGGCCAGGGGCCGAGCGCTTGTCAAAGCCCGGAGCCGACAAGGCAGGGCAAAAAGCGGCTGCGCCATTGCGGGAAGCGTCCCGGCGGCCTAAAGCCCCGCCGAGCGGGCCGCTTTTGGCCTCGAACCAATTTTGACACCTGGCTACGGACCCATGATCCAGACTCTTCGCAGCTTCTTTGCTTCCAAAATGGGCGTCGCGATCGCGCTTGGCTTTCTCGGCCTGATTTCTCTCGCGTTTCTGGGAAGCGGGGTCGCCACCGATTTCAGCTTTGGCGGATCGATTGGCGGCAACCGCCTGGCTACGGTTGGCGGCGAGCGGGTCGATCCGGCGGAAGTCGATCAGGCCTCGCGCAAGCAGGTCGAACAGCTGCGCGCGGAGTATCCCACGCTCAACATGAAAACCTTCATCAGCGAAGGCGGTTTCGACAAGGTGCTCGACGACCTGATCGACATGGCCGCGCTGCGCGAATTCGCGGCCCGGCACGGGATCAACGTCGGCAAGCGCCTGATCGACAGCGAGATTGCCAAGATCCCTTCGGTCCAGGGGGCGGACGGCCGCTTCAATCAGGCGTCCTATCAGTATTTCCTGAGCCAGCAGGGTCTGAGCGATCAGGAACTGCGCAACCGGATTGCCGCCGGTTTGCTGCAACGCCAGATCCTGTCCGGCACCCAGTTCGGCATCGCGGTGCCGCACTCGGTGGTGCTGCGCTATGCCGGGGTGCTGACCGAAAAGCGCAGCGGCACGGTGGTATTGCTGCCATCGGCGGGGTTTGCCTCGGCTGCTCAGCCCAGCGAGAGCGAGATCCAGGCCTGGTACAAGGCTCACGGCGCCGATTACATGCGCCCCGAACGCCGGGTGGTGCGCTATGCCGTGTTCAACGACAGCGTGCTCAAGGCCGTTCCCGCGCCCACCGAGGCCGAACTTGCCGCACGTTACGAGGCCAACAAGGCGCGTTATGCCGCGTCGGAAAGCCGCAAGATCACCCAGGTGGTCATCGCCAGCGAAGCCGATGCCAAGGCGCTGGCAGCCGAAGTGGCGGGCGGCAAATCGCTCGATGCTGCCGCCAGGGCGCGCGGCTTGACCCCCGGCTCGCTTGGCAGCCTGTCCAAGGAAGCCCTTTCCGGCCAGACCACGGGCGCGATCGCCGATGCGGTGTTTGCCGCGCCCGGAGGCAAACTGGTCGGACCGCTCAAGGGGCCGCTGGGCTGGCTGGTGCTGCGGGTCGATTCGATCGAGCGCAAGGAAGGCAAGAGCTTCGAACAGGCGCGCGCCGAACTCAACGATGCACTGATCGTCGACAAGCGCCGTGCCGCGCTGACCGATTTTTCCGCGCAGATCGAGGATGAGTTCGCGAACGGCGCGACACTTTCCGAGGTGGCCGAAAAGCTTGGCCTGAAGGTTGAATCGACCCCGCAGCTGCTCGCCGACGGTTCGGTCTTCGGCCAGCAGGGCGCCCGCGCGCCGGAAGCGATCGGCAAGCTCCTTCCCACGGCCTTTCTGATGGAGGCGGAAAACCAGCCCCAGCTCGCCGAGGTTGAGCCGGGCAAGACCTTCATGCTGTTCGACGTCGGATCGATCGAGGCCGCGGCACCCGCGCCGCTCGACCAGATCCGTGCCCAGGTGGCCGAAGACGTCAGGCTGGCCAGCGGCGCGAAAGCAGCCGGAGCAGCGGCCAAGAAGCTAGAGGCGATGATCGCCAAGGGAGCCGATCCGGCCGTGGCAATGCGCCAGCTTGGCAACACTTCACCGATGATCGACCGGATCGTCGATCGTCCGCGACAGGAAGTCCAGGCAATGGGCAAGAACGTGCCTGCGCCGATCCTGCTGCTGTTCTCGATGGCCAAAGGCAAGACCAGAGTCCTTGCCGCGCCGCGCAATCGCGGCTGGTACGTGGTGACTGTCAGCGCCATTACCCCGGGGCAGGTCGATGAAAAGGATCCGCGTCTGGCCGATCTCGGCAAGCGCATGGCGCAGAGCTATGGCCAGGATTACACCGAACAGATGCGCCTGGCGCTGCGCGAGGAAGTTGGGGTCAAGCGCAACGAGACCACCATCAAGGCGCTGCGCGAACAGCTGAGCGGCGGCAACTGAGCACGGCGATGGCGGGCGGACAGATCGACAACCGCGATTCCGCCCGCGCGGCGCTCGAAGCGGGTCGCCCGGCGCTGGTCTGGCGGCGGCTGATCGCCGATACCGAAACCCCGGTTGGCGCGGCGGCCCGGCTGATCGAGCCGGGCCGGGGCGATTTCCTGCT
>JAKOWQ010000238.1 GCA_029781465.1 Pseudomonadota bacterium | reverse complement strand
GGAACGGCAGGCTCGATGCCTCGGCGAAGATCCCGGTGCCCTTGGGGATCACCGGCGCATAGGGGGCGACGCTGGGCGCGGCTTCGGGCGCGGGGGCCACCACAACGGGGGCGGCTTCCTTGGGTGCGCAGGCGGCCAGCGCCAGCAGCGATACCGAAAGCAGGGGAAGGGTGCGCATAGTGGATTCCTTGTGGCTGAAATGCATGGGGGCAGCGTTGCCGCTGCCCCCCGCAAGGTCAAGTCTTGAAACGGATTACCAGATCTTCACCCGCTTTTCGGGCGGAATATACATCGCATCGCCGGGCTGGATGTTCCACGCGGCGTACCAGGCATCGAGATCGCGCAGCGGCGCGATCGTGCGATAGCGCGCCGGGCTGTGCGGATCGGTGGTCACCTGATTGCGCAGCGAATCCTCGCGCGCCTTTGACCGCCAGACCTGGGCATAGGCGAGGAAAAAGCGCTGATCGCCGGTCAGCCCGTCGATGATCGGCGCTTCCTTGCCGCCCAGCGCAAGGTGATAGGCGTCGTAGGCGACATTGAGGCCGGCGAAATCGGCGATGTTCTCGCCCATGGTCAGCTCGGGGTTGATGTGCGAGCCGGGGACGACCTCGAACGCGGCATATTGCTCGCCGAACTTCTTGGCCTCGGCGTTGAAGCGCTCGGCATCTTCGGGGGTCCACCAGTCGCGCACCGCGCCGCTCGCGTCGATCTTGCGGCCCTGATCGTCGAACCCGTGGCTGATCTCGTGCCCGATCACCACGCCGATCGCGCCATAATTGACCGCCAGGTCGGCGCTGGGATCGAAGAACGGCGCCTGAAGGATACCCGCCGGGAACACGATCTGGTTGAGCAGCCCGCCGTTATAGGCGTTCACGGTCTGCGGGTTCATCCCCCACAGCTTGTGGTCAACCGGCTTGCCCAGGAAGCTCATCTGGTATTCGGCATTGAACTTGGTGGCGCTGACCACCGAGCCATAAAGGTCGTTGGCATCGGCCATGACCCCCGAATAGTCGCGCCATTTGTCGGGATAGCCGACCATCACGTCCATCCGCGAAAGCTTTTCGAGCGCGGCGTCCTTGGTCGCCGGGCTCATCCACGAATTGGAGCGGATCCGCGCGCCCATCGCCACCTTGAGGTTGGCGACCAGCTTTTCCATCTTGACCTTGGCGGTCTCGGGGAAATGCTTTTCGACATAGGCCTGGCCGACCAGCTCGCCCAGCGAGCCGTTGACCAGATCGACCGCCCGCTTCCAGCGCGGACGATTGACCGTCACCCCCGAAATGGTGCTGGTATAGGCAAAGCGGCTGTCGACCATTGCCTTGTTGAGATAGGGCGCGGCCTGATCGGCAACGTGGAATTCCTGCCACAGCTTGAGCGTCTCGAGCGGGGTCGAGTCAAAGAGCCGGGCGATGGAGCGGAAGGCGGTGTTCTCGTTGACGATGATCCGCTTCTGCTCGGGCACGTTGGCACCGGCGAAGAACGCATCCCAATCGAGCCCGGGGGCATAGGCCTTAAGCTCGGCGGTCGAATAGGGGTTGTTGATCTTGTCGATATCGCGGCTCTGCGCCGAATCCCAGCTTAGCGAAGCCACTTCGGTTTCAAAGGCCAGAATCCGCGACGCTGCGCCCTTGGGATCGGGATTGCCCAGCGCGCGCATCATGCGCTCGACATAGCTGTAATAGGCCTGGCGCTGCTTGGCGAACTGCGGGTTGAAGTAATAATCCTTCTCGGGCAGGCCCAGCCCGCCTTGGCTCATCCACAGCACGTTCATGTTGGGATCGACCGGATCGGCATAGGGGCCGAAATTGAACAGGGTGATGCCGAACTTGGCATAGGTGCTGCCCATGTAGCGGCTGAATTCGGACTTGTCCGAGATCGCCCGCAGCACGCCCAGATCCTTCATCAGCGGCTTGAGGCCAACCCGCTCGATCTGCTTCTCGTTCATGAAGGCGCTGTAGAGCGCGCCGTACTTGGTCCCCGCCGGAGCGCCGGTGATCAGCTTCTGGACCTGATCCTGCACGTCTTCGCGCAGATTGGTGAACGAACCGGTGCTGGGCCGGTCCGAGGGGATTTCGGTCTTGTCCATCCAGGTGCCCGAGGCATAGCGTTCAAAATCGTCGCCGGGCTTGGCGGTTGTATCGCGCGCGGTCAGATCAACCCCGAATTCGCCGATCTGGGGGTGGCCGATGACGGTGATCTCCTCACCGGTTGATGCGGTTTGGTCATCGGCACGGACCGGCACGGTCGCAACCATTGCCAGCGCGGCGCAAGCAATCAGAAAACGGCTTTTCATCTGGAAAGACTCCCTGAAAAATCAGGCGCGGACCGGCCATCAAGCCTCCGCGCAGGCTGGTTTAGCCATGGGCGCGGCGGGCGCGATAAGTCAATGCCGTTCGCAGAGGAGGATTGGCCGTTGGTGGAGTGGGCCGAACCGATGCGACCACCTGCCGGCGGATGCCCGGGCGTGCGCTTCGGTGTCTTTGCAAGTGCGGCATCTGCCGATCTTGCCGGTCAATCCGACATATCTTGCCGCGCAACAGACTTTGCGCTTTACATCATCGATACCCGAGAATAGTCACATAAATCTCAAGGAGTTATACTGGTTTCTTTAGTTAAAACTGTCCTTTTGTTGGGGGTCTTATGCGGGTTATTCGATTGGCGGCGCTTTTCTCGCTGGCTGCTGCCTTGTCCGCTTGCGGCGGTGGCGGAGTAAGCAGTACCCCCACACCAACACCCACTCCAACTCCCACCCCAACTCCCCCACCGGCCGCATACACCAAGATTCAGGATCTGACGGGAACTCACACCTTCCAGACTGCGGATGTGCACTGGCAGATCACGACTGCGGGGCCCGCAGGGCAGGGCGCGGATACCTTCGGAAATACGGTGACCGTGACCTACGATGTCGCTGCGGGAAGCTATGTCATCAACGCCCCGGGCGGAATCACCGGCATATTCGAGCTGAGCAATGCCGATCCGGCCCATTCGACCGCGACGACTCAGGCATTCAAGAAGGTAACGTCTACCGGCCAGCAAGAACTCAGGGTCACCTGGCCGACTGTCGGCGGTGTGCCGCTCAGCTACACGATGTTCGGGCGGTTCATCAATGTGACGGGTTCGGATGCGAAGGCCTGGCTGGCGGTTGGGGGAATGCCGACCATTGCCAGTGACATGCCCAAGACCGGGACCGCCACCTATTCGGCCGAAACGGCTGGCTCGATCGTCAACGGCGGGGTTCAGTACGATACAACCTCTGCATCAACCGCCACGTTTTCGGCCAACTTCGGCACCGGCGCCATCAGCACCTCGCTGCACCTGATCGCCGCGCCCGTGGGATCGAGCGCCGCGACGGACTTTGGCACTTTTAACGGAACCGGTGCGATTGCAGCGGGTAGTTCGGCCTTTTCCGGCACCTTCGCAGGCACCACCGGCCCGGGCTTTGCCGGATCGTTCTTCGGGCCACAGGGCGCTGAAATGGGCTATGTCTACAACTTCGTCAGCGGATCGAGCGAAGCCTTCGGTGGGACTGCGGGCAAGAAGCAGTAGCTACAGTAACTGCAGTAGCTGCGGTGATTTGTGCGCCTGGCGCGTAGCCTGATCGGACTGATCGCCGGTGCGATCGTGGCGAGCCTGGCCCCTGCGACCCTGGCACAGGACGGCACATCTGCGCCGCAAACGCTTACCCTCTCTCCCGCGCAGTTGTTCGATTTTGCCGCTCAGGCCGAGGCGCGGGGCGATTTCGCGACTGCCGAAGCGGCCTACCGCGCGCTGGCTGGAAATCCCGATATCGAACTGCGAACCGAGGCCCGGTTCCGCCTTGGCATGATGCTGGCCGAACGACTGCATCGCTATGCCGATGCGGCGATCGAGTTTCGCGCGATCCTCGATGAAAAACCCGGCGCGGCGCGAGTCCGGCTCGAGCTGGCGCGGATGCATGGGCAACTGGGGCACCTGGGAGCGGCGGAACGGGAACTGCGCGCCGCCGAGGCCGCTGGGCTTCCCCCGGAAGTCGAGCGAATGGTACGTTTCTACGCCGGGGCGCTGTCGGCCAATAAGCCGTTGGGTGTTTCACTGGAGCTGGCGCTGGCGCCGGACAGCAATATCAACCGTGCCACCCGATCGGATACCCTGGGAACGACCATCGGCGAATTCACGCTCGACGAGAATGCCAAGGCGCGTTCCGGACTGGGGTTGGCGCTGCGCGGACAGGCCTATCTGCGGGTTCCGATCAATCAGCGAGCGCGCTGGCTGACTCGCGTTTCCGCAGATAGCGACATCTACCGCCAGAGCCGCTTCGACGATTATTCGCTGGGGATCGGCACTGGCCCGGAGATGCAGATCGGGCGCGATCGGCTGTCGGTTTCGGTTGGTCCGGCTTGGCGCTGGTATGGAGGCCAGTTGTTTACCATCAGCGCGTCCAGCTCAGCCGACTGGCAGCATCCACTTGGCAAGCGGGGCCAGCTTAGGGCGGGGGCGAGCTATGCGCGCATCGACAATCGGCGCAACGATCTTCAGGATGCCAGTTCGTTTGGCTTGAGCGTCGGGGTCGACCGTGCCCTCTCTGCTCGTGCGGGCATCGGATTGCAACTCAGCGCCAGCCGCGAGGCCGCGCGCGATCCGGGCTATTCCACTACGAGCGGCGGAATTGGCCTTTACATGTTTCGCGAGTTTGGGTCGACCACGGCTGTTGCGGGCATCAACTACAGTCATCTTGAAGCTGACACGCGCCTGCTGCTCTATCCCTCGCGCCGAATAGACAATCGCTATGGGGTGTCGTTTGCTGGAACGTTTCGGGCGCTCAGGATCCGGTCCTTTGCGCCATTTGCGAGGGTGCGGTTCGAAGCGAATCGTTCCACGATAGAAATTTATGACTATCAACGCGTCGCCGGAGAGTTTGGACTAGCGGCCGCATTTTGATCGGAATGTCGGAAATTGCGGAGACTATGGTGCCGGTTTGCCAAATGAACCTAGCTGCACCCGAGCCGCAACGTTGGACGTGGACACGCAACAGCATGTCTCTGCGGGTCGCCGGTGCCCGTGCAACCATGATCCCGATCACGCCATGCCCCTTGCCACAATCGAACAGATGTGGAACATGGCGGGCGCCATGTCGCTTTCCAAGATCGTCGTCCGGGGTGCCCGGGAACACAACCTCAAGGGCTTCGATGTCGAGCTTCCGCGCGACAGCCTGATCGTGATCACCGGGCTGTCGGGCAGCGGCAAGAGCAGCCTCGCTTTCGATACGATCTATGCCGAGGGGCAACGCCGCTATGTGGAGAGTCTCTCGGCCTATGCGCGCCAGTTCCTCGAGATGATGCAGAAGCCCGATGTCGAGCATATCGACGGGCTCAGCCCCGCGATCTCGATCGAGCAGAAGACCACCAGCCGCAATCCACGCTCGACCGTCGCCACGGTGACCGAGATCTACGATTACATGCGCCTGCTGTGGGCGCGGGTGGGGGTGCCCTACAGCCCCGCCACGGGTGAGCCGATCGCCGCGCAGACGGTCAGCCAGATGGTCGACCGGGTGATGGCGCTGCCCGATGGGACCCGGGCCTACCTGCTCGCGCCGGTGGTGCGGGGGCGCAAGGGCGAATACCGCAAGGAACTGGCCGAATGGCAGAAGGCCGGCTTCACCCGGGTGCGGATCGACGGCGAGCTTTACGCGATCGAGGAGGCCCCGGCGCTCGACAAGAAGTACAAGCATGACATCGAGGTAGTGGTTGACCGGATCGCGGTGCGTGAAGGGATCGAGACCCGGCTGGCCGACAGCTTCGAACAGGCGCTGAAACTGGCCGAGGGGCTGGCCTATGTCGACCTGGCGGACAGTGTGGTGCCGGGGCGCGGGGAGGAGAAGGGCGGGGCGATGAAAGGCGCCGGTCTGCCCGACAACCGCATCGTCTTCAGCGAGAAATTCGCCTGCCCGGTCTCGGGCTTCACCATCGAAAGCCTCGAGCCGCGCCTGTTCAGTTTCAACGCGCCGATGGGGGCCTGCCCGGCCTGCGATGGCCTCGGCGAAAAGCTGCTGTTCGATCCCCAGCTGGTGGTGCCCAACGAGGCGCTCAGCCTCAAGCAGGGGGCGGTGGTGCCCTGGGCCAAGAGCAATCCGCCCTCGCCCTACTACATGCAGGTGCTCGCCAGCCTGGCCGCAGAATTCGGCTTCAGCCTCGATACGCCGTGGCAGGACTTGCCGGTCGAGGTGCGGATCGTGATCCTCCACGGCACCGCCGGGCGGGCAGTCAGCCTGACTTTCACCGACGGGAAAAAGAGCTACACGGTCAAGAAGCCGTTCGAGGGGGTGATCGGCAACCTCAACCGCCGGATGCTGCAAACCGAAAGCGCCTGGATGCGCGAGGAACTGGGCAAGTTCCAGACCGCGCAGCCGTGCGAGACCTGTGAGGGCAAGCGGCTCAAGCCCGAAGCGCTCAGCGTCAAGGTTGGCGGGGAAGACATTTCGGCGATCACCGTGCTTTCGGTCGCGGCGGCGGTCGAATGGTTCGGCGCGCTGAACGACCGGCTCGGCGCCCAGCAGCAGCAGATCGCCAAGGCAATCCTCAAGGAAATCAACGAGCGCCTCGGCTTCCTCAACAATGTCGGGCTCGATTACCTCAACCTCAACCGCACTTCAGGTACGCTGTCGGGCGGGGAATCGCAGCGCATCCGCCTCGCCAGCCAGATCGGCTCGGGTCTGTCGGGCGTGCTCTACGTGCTCGACGAGCCCTCGATCGGCCTCCACCAGCGCGATAACGACCGCCTGCTCGAAACGCTCAAGCGCCTGCGCGATCTGGGCAACACGGTGATCGTGGTCGAGCATGACGAGGATGCGATCCGCCACGCCGATCACATCGTCGATCTCGGCCCCGGCGCCGGGGTCCACGGGGGGGAGATCGTCGCGCAGGGCACGCTCGCCGATATTCTCGCCGCGCCCGAAAGCCTGACCGGGCAATACCTTTCCGGCGCGCGCGAAATCGCGGTGCCCAAGGTGCGGCGCAAGGGCAACGGCCACCGGATCGTGGTTCACGGCGCGCGCGCCAACAACCTCAAGGGCGTCACCGCCGCGATCCCGCTCGGCACCTTCACCTGCATCACCGGGGTTTCGGGCAGCGGCAAGAGCAGCCTCACGCTCGATACGCTCTACGCCGCCGCCGCGCGCCAGCTCAACGGCGCACGGGTGATTGCCGGGCCGCATGACAAGGTGACCGGCCTTGAGCTGTGCGACAAGGTGATCGAGATCGACCAGTCGCCGATCGGCCGCACCCCGCGCTCCAACCCCGCGACCTATACCGGCGCCTTCACCCAGATCCGTGACTGGTTCGCGGGCCTCCCCGAAAGCGAGGCGCGCGGCTACAAGGCCGGGCGCTTCAGCTTCAACGTCAAGGGCGGGCGCTGCGAAAAGTGCCAGGGCGACGGCCTGATCAAGATCGAGATGCACTTCCTCCCCGACGTCTACGTCACCTGCGAGGAATGCCACGGCAAGCGCTACAACCGCGAAACGCTCGAAGTGAAATTCAAGGGCCACTCGATCGCCGATGTGCTCGACATGACGATCGAGGACGCGGAAGAGTTCTTCAAGGCCGTCCCCCCGATCCGTGACAAGATGCATATGCTCAACGAAGTCGGCCTTGGCTACGTCAAGGTCGGCCAACAGGCGACCACGCTGTCCGGCGGCGAGGCGCAACGGGTCAAACTGGCCAAGGAACTCAGCCGCCGCTCAACCGGGCAGACGCTCTACATCCTCGATGAGCCGACCACCGGGCTGCACTTCGAAGACGTGCGCAAGCTGCTGGAGGTGCTGCAACGGCTGGTCGATCAGGGGAACTCGGTGGTGGTGATCGAGCACAACCTCGATGTGATCAAGGTGGCGGACTGGATCGTGGACCTTGGGCCCGAGGGTGGTGTGCGCGGGGGTGAGATTGTGGCGGAGGGGACGCCGGAGGAGGTGGTGAAGGTAAAGGCGAGCTACACGGGTAGCTATCTCAAACCTCTGCTTGTGCGCTGAATATCAGCCCCGGCGCGAGCTTTCGCGGATCAGCAGTTTGACCGGGACGCGGCGCTGTTCGTGCGGGTCTCCGGCGATCGCGGCGAGCAGCTTGTCGACCATCATTTCGCCCGCGGCGCGGAAATCGGGCTCGATCGAGGTCAGGGGAGGCGAGGAATAGGCCCCGGCGCGGATCCCGTCGAAGCCGACCAGCCCGACCGTGCCCGGCACCGCCAGGCCATGGGCGTGGAGCGCGTCGAGCGCGCCAAGCGCAACCGGATCGCAGACCGCGAACAGCGCGTCGAAAGGTGTCCCCGCCTCGATCAGCGCCTGGACCGCGCGGCGGCCCTGTTCCTCGCGCGGCAGGCCCTTGTCGATCGGCGCCAGCGCGGGCTCAAGGCCGTGTTCGCGCATTTCCTCGGCATAGCCCTCGTAGCGCTCGAGAAACTGGCGCTGGGGCGAGGTTTCCGAGCCGATGCAGACGATCTTGCGATAGCCCTGCTCGATCAGGTGGCGGGTGGCAAGGCGGGCGCCGCCGTGGTTGTCGGAGCGGATCCATTCGACATCGTCGAACGGTGCCCCCCAGCAGACCCAGTGCATGCTCTTGCCGGTGTGGTTGGCCTGGCCGAGCTGGCGGAAATAGTCCCAGGCGGAATAGTTCTCGGTCGTGCCGATCACCGCTAGGCCATCGGCCTTGCGCTGTTCCTCGTAGCGGCCGTTGAAGTTTTCCGGCCCGTCCTGAAAGCTGACCAGCGTTTCATAGCCGCGCAGGCTGGCCGCGCCGCACAGCGAGGCGAGCAGCGCGGAATGGAACGGGTTGAGATCCTTGCGGTCTTCCCCCGGGCGGCAGATCACCACCACCGCCAGGGTGCCGGTGCGCCCGGTGCGCAGACGGGCGGCGTTCTCGTCGACGAAATAGTTGAGCTTGCGGGCGGCTTCGGCCACGCGCTGGCGGGTCGCCTCGCTGACCACCGGATCGCCCGCCAGCGCACGGCTGACGGTCGACTGGCTGACTCCGGCCTCGGCCGCGACGTCGAACGAGGTGACGCGCAGGGATCGCGGCTTGGGCCTGGTTTCGGTATCGTGCCCCATCGGCGCCGTTTCACATCGCCGAGATGCCGCCGTCAAGCTTGAGCTCGGCGCCGGTCATGAAGCTGCTTTCGTCGCTGGCGAGGAACAGTACCCCGGCCGCGATCTCGTCGGGATGGCCCACGCGCTTGAGCGGGATCTGGCGGGCCAGCTTGTCCATGATCACGTCCTTGGGCTTTCCGGTGCTGGTCACCATGCCATCGAGGATCGGGGTATCGACGAAGGTCGGGTGGACCGAGTTGGAGCGGATGTTCCAGCCCATCTTGCCGCAATAGAGCGCGACCGACTTGCTCAGCATCCACACCGCCGCCTTGCTGGCGTTGTATCCGGGCATGGTGTCGGACGCGATCAGCCCGGCGATCGAGGAGATGTTGATGATCGAGCCGGGCTGGTTGTCCTTGAGCAGCGGCAGGGCGTGCTTGCAGCCGAGGAACACCGAATCGACGTTGACCGCGAAGCCGCGGTGCCATTCCTCAAGCGTGCAGGTCTCGATATTGCCGCGCACCCCGATCCCGGCGTTGTTGACCAGCACCGACAGCCCGCCCAGATCGCTCTGCACCTGTTCAAGCGCGGCAAGCCAGTCAGCTTCCTGCGTGACATCGAGCTTGCAGGAAAAGGCGGTGCCCGCGCCGAGTTCGGCGTTGATCGCGGCGGCCTGCGCTGCGGCGCCCTCGGCGTTGAGATCTGCCAGCATCACCCGCGCGCCCTCGCGCGCCAGCATCCGTCCTTGCGCCGCACCCAGCCCCTGCGCCCCGCCGGTTATCAGCGCCAGCTTGCCCGCTACCCGTCCCGCCATGTCATTCTCCTCCCAAAATATCCGGGGCCAGCAGCATCAGCAGCCGCACGTCGATCCCCAGTCCGCGCCGACGCGATTCGGCAACGAACGCCGCCAACCTTCTTCGCGGCACACGATGGACGGTGATGTCCTCTCCGTCCAGCCCTCCGCCGGGGCCGATCCGGGTGAGGCCGTGGGCGCGCAGCAGGGTGAAGCTTTCGCTGACCATTCCGGGGGAGGAATAGAACTCGCCCAGAACCTCCATCCGCGCGGCGCGATAGCCGGTTTCCTCCTCCAGTTCGCGTGCGGCGGCGGCGGTGGCGTCTTCTCCGGCCTTGCCATCATCGTCCCCGATCAGTCCGGCGGGCAGCTCAAGGCACGGCCTGCCCAGCGGCACGCGAAACTGCTCGACCAGGATCACGTGGTCTTCGGGGTCGATCGCCAGGATCACCGCCGCGCGTATGCCGCGGGCACGGGTGACATATTCCCACTTGCCGCGAGTGCGTGCGGTGATGAACTTGCCCGCCCAGCGGATTTCCTCGGGTTCGTCGAAATGCATCCGCCGCGTTTAGACTTCGATCAGGCGATCGGGCAACTCGTTGCGATCGTTGGCGCTGCGCGGGAAGTGCTCGGCCAGCACCACGCCGACCTTGTCCACCGCCACCGCCAATCCCTCACCGATCCGCCCGGCGCGGATTTCGGCAAGCATGTCATGCATCGCAGCGCCCCAGACCTCGGGCTGGACCTTGGCGGCGATCGCCTCGTCGGCGACGATTTCGGCACGGTGCTCAGCCAGGCTGAGGTAGATCAGGATCCCGGTGCTGCCGTGGGTGCGGCGCTCGGCCCCGACCTTGAAGCAGGTGATTGCCCGGGCGCGCACGCGCGCGTGCTTGAGCGGGGCGGGGACCAGCAACAGGCGCAGCGGGCGCCACAGCTGGAGCAGCCACATGCCGGTGAACTTCAATGCCGCGACCAGCGCCGCCAGGGCGAGGATCTGGCGCGGGTGCCATTGCGGCTCCCACCGGCCCAGCACCCGGTCAACCAGCGCGAGGTAGAAATCGGGCGCCAGCGCCAGCGCGCTCAGCGCCAGCAGCGCCGCCACCACCGACCAGACCAGCGCCACGTCGGCATAGGGATCGGAGCTGTCGGCCAGGATAGTCACGATCTCGCCCGCGCTGGCTTCCTCGGCGCGGGCCACGGCCTGGCTTACCCGGTCGCGGTCGGCATCGGTGAGGAAAAGGGACTGGGCCATCAACGCCTCCTACCAGCTACCCGAAGAGCCGCCGCCGCCAAAACTGCCGCCGCCGCCCGAAAAGCCGCCGCCACCGCCCCAGCTGCTGCCTCCGCCGCCTCCGCTGCTGCCCCCGCGCGAGATTCCGTCGAGCACGCTCCACAGGATTACCGAGCCCAGCCCGCTGTCATGATAGCGCCGCCCGCCGCGCATGCGCCGCAGCATCGGCAGAACGAAAAAGATGAACATCATAAGCAGCCAGAACAGGGTCGATGCCAACACGTCTTCGACTTGGTCCTGGCGAGGCTGGACCTCGGCGGCAACCTTGCGCGCCTGATCCTCGGGCAGGGTCAACTGGGCGACGATTGCATCGGCCCCGGCCTCAATCCCGCCGGCCATGTCGCCAGCCTTGAAGCGCGGCACCACCTGCTGCTGGATGATGAGCGAGCTGAGCCCGTCGGTCAGCACCGGCTCAAGGCCATAGCCGACCTCGATCCGCACCCGCCGCTCGTTGGGGGCGATGATGAACAGCGCGCCATCGTTGCGTTCCTTGTCGCCGATCCCCCAGTGGCGGCCGAGCTGGTAGCCGTAATCGGCGATGTCATAGCCTTGCAGGTCGGGCAAGGTGACCACCACCAGCTGCCGCTGCGACTGGGTTTCGAGCGCTTCGAGCTTTTGCGTCAGGCGCGCTTCCTCGTCCGCCGGAATGACGTTGGCGGCATCGACCACCCGGCCGGTCAGCGCGGGGAACTGCTGCGCAAGGGCAAGGCCTGGCAGCAGCAGCGCGGCGAGCGCCAGCAGCGCCGCAGCAACCGCGGCCGCAGCGCGCTGGTGCGATGCGAGGGCGCGAAGCCCCATGGCGCGATCCTCCGCCTAGAGCTTGCCTTCAAGGCTGGGCGCTACTTCGGCGCCCGGGGTTGCGGCTTCATAGGGGACCATCGGCTTGGCGCCGTAGATCACCTTGGCGCCGATCGCATCGGGGAAGGTGCGGATCGTGGTATTGTACTGGCGCACAGCCTCATTGTAGTCGCGGATCGCAACGCGGATACGGTTTTCCTGGCCCTCAAGCTGGCTTTGCAGCATCTGGTAATTGGTGATGCTTTTCAGCTCGGGATAGGCTTCGGCGTTGGCCAGCAGGCGCCCGAAGCCCATCAGCGAGCCGGAAAGCTGGTTCTGCGCCTCCTGAAACGCCTTCATTTTGGCCGGATCGCTCAGATCGTCGGCCTTGATCTGGATGCTGGTGGCCTTGGC
>JAKOWQ010000084.1 GCA_029781465.1 Pseudomonadota bacterium | reverse complement strand
ACGATCTGCTGCCGCAGCTGCTCTCCGCCGCCAATGTCCTCGCCCTGCCCTCGGCCAGCGAGGGGATCGCCAATGCCTGGATCGAGGCGCTGGCCTGCGGCACACCGCTGGTGATCCCCGATATCGGCGGCGCGCGCGAGGTGCTGTGCGATCCATCGGCCGGGCGGATCGTGGAACGCACACCCCAGGCCATCGCCGCCGGAATTGCCGAAGTGCTCGCAAATCAGCCCGACGAGGAAACCGTCGCGGCCAATTCGCAGCGCTTCAGCTGGGAGCGCAACGCCGAAGAGCTGGCCGCCTATTGGCGGCGGCTCACCGGAAAGTAACGGCTAGGCGCCTTCGCGCGCGATCCGTTCCTGCCGTTCCAGAGCGGTTTCGGTGGGCACGAAGCTGGTCGAGGTAACCTTGAGCCAGACCAGGATCGGCGCCGCCATGTAGATCGAGCTGTAGGTGCCGATGAAGATACCCAGCGTGATCGCGGCGGTGAAGCCGAAGATCACCTTGGGACCCAGCAGTAACAGTGCGAGCAGCGTGATCAGGATGGTCAGCGAGGTCATCACCGTGCGCGCCAGCGTCTCGTTGACCGACAGGTCGAGCAGCTCGGGCAGCGGCATGCGGCGGAACTTCTTCAGGTTCTCGCGGATGCGGTCATAGACCACGATGGTATCGTTGAGCGAATAGCCGATGATGGTCAGGATCGCGGCAACGATGTTGAGATCAAACTCCATCCGGGTGATCGCGAACATGCCCATGGTCAGCGAAAAGTCGTGGAACAGGCTGAGCAGCGCGCCGACCCCGAATTGCCATTCGAACCGGATCCAGATGTAGATCGAGATCGCGATCATCGCGAAGCCGAGCGCCTTCATGCCCGTCTGGTAGAGCTCACCCGAAACCTTGCCCGAGACCGAATCGACCCCGTCGACCCGCGCATCGGCATGGGTAGCCTTGATCGCGGCGGTGATCTTGCTCGCCATCGCGTCGGCCAGCCCCGGATCCTTCTCCGCCCCCGCAGGCAGCTTCATGCGGATCGAAACCTGGTTGGGCTGGCCAAAACGCTGGATCGTCGGCTCGCCGTAACCGAGCTTCTCGACCTCGCTGCGCAGCGTGGCGACCGGAGCTTCGGCGCTTTTCTCAAAGGTCACGCGGATCATCTGGCCGCCGATGAAATCGACCCCCAGATTGAGACCGTTCATGAACACCATCACCCAGCTGAGCGTAACCAGCACGCCAGAGACCAGGAAAAACGGCACCCGCCACTTGAGGAAGTGGATGTTGGTATCTTCGGGAACGAGTTTGAGCAGGCGCATGGTGATCGGCCCCTAGATATTGAGATCGTGCGGCCGCGCCTTGCGCAGCCAGCCGGCGACCCACATGCGGGTCATGGTAACGGCGGTGAACACCGAGGTGATGACGCCGATCACCAGCACCACGGCGAAGCCCTTGACCGGCCCCGAGCCGAAGAAGAACATCAGCGCCGCGGCGATGACATTGGTGATGTTGGCATCGAAGATCGCGCGGCTGGCTTCCTTGTAGCCCATCTCCACTGCCTGGACTACGCGGCGCCCGCGCTTGCGTTCCTCGCGAATGCGCTCGTTTATCAGCACGTTGGCATCGACCGCGGCGCCGATCGTCAGCACGAAACCGGCAATGCCCGGCAAGGTCAGCGTGGTGTTGAGCAGCGCCATCACCCCCAGGA
>JAKOWQ010000233.1 GCA_029781465.1 Pseudomonadota bacterium | reverse complement strand
GGTGTGGAGGTGATGGCGTTCAAGCAGCACCCGCACCCGCTCGGCATCGTGGCGCAGCATGTCGCCCATGCCCGCATCCGAGGCGCTGACGGCCCGCTGCTGCGGGCGGCCCGTGCCGTCCTCATCGTCGCGCCCGGGCGCGATCGGCAGCAGATCGACCTGGGCCATGTTGCACAGCGAGGCGAACTGGCCGTCTTCGTCATAGACATAGGCCACCCCGCCCGACATGCCCGCGGCAAAGTTGCGCCCGGTCTTGCCCAGCACGCAGACCACGCCGCCGGTCATGTATTCGCAGCCGTGATCGCCCGTTCCCTCGACCACCGCGACGGCGCCCGAATTGCGCACCGCGAAGCGTTCGCCCGCAACCCCGTTGAAGAACGCCTCGCCGCAGATCGCGCCATAGAGCACGGTGTTGCCAACGATGATGTTCTCACCCGCGATCCGATCGACATGGGCTGGCTGGCGCACGATCACCCGCCCGCCCGACAGGCCCTTGCCGACATAGTCGTTGGCATCGCCGGTCAGATCGAGCGTCACCCCGTGGGCCAGCCAGGCGCCAAAGCTCTGCCCGGCAACCCCGGTCAGCTTGATCTTGATGGTGTTGTCGGCCAGCCCGGCGTGGCCATAGCGCTTCGCCACCTCGCCCGACAGCATCGCGCCGACCGTGCGGTTGACGTTGATGACCTTGCGTTCGATCACCACCGGCTCGCGCTTGTCCAGCGCGTCGGCGGCGGCGGCGATCAGCTCGTTGTCGAGCGCGTTTTCCAGCCCGTGGTCCTGGGTTCCCGACCAGCCGAGCGAGGGGCTGTCGCCCAGCGGGGCCTGGTAGAGAATCCGGCTGAGGTCGATCCCGCGCGCCTTCCAGTGGTCAATCGCCTGACGCATATCCATCCGGTCGACCCGGCCGACCATTTCCGCGATGGTGCGGAAGCCCATCTCGGCCATGATCGCACGCAATTCCTCGGCAACGAAGAAGAAGTAGTTGATGACGTGCTCGGGCTGACCGGTGAAGCGCGCGCGCAGCACCGGGTCCTGGGTGGCAACGCCGACCGGGCAGGTGTTGAGATGGCACTTGCGCATCATGATGCACCCGGCCGCGATCAGGGGCGCGGTGGCAAAGCCGAACTCGTCCGCGCCAAGCAGGGCGGCCACGGCGACATCGCGCCCGGTGCGCAGGCCGCCATCGGCCTGGACGCAGATCCGGCTGCGCAGGTTGTTGAGCAGCAGGGTCTGCTGGGTTTCGGCGAGGCCGATTTCCCAGGGGCTGCCGGCATGGGTCAGGCTGGTCAGCGGCGAAGCGCCGGTCCCGCCCTCGTAGCCGGAGATCGTGACATGGTCCGCCCGCGCCTTGGAAACACCGGCCGCAACGGTGCCGACGCCCACTTCGCTGACCAGCTTGACCGAGATCCGCGCGCCGGTGTTGACGTTCTTCAGATCGTGGATCAACTGAGCCAGATCCTCGATCGAATAGATGTCGTGGTGCGGCGGCGGGCTGATCAGGCCCACGCCGGGGGTCGAATGGCGGGTCGCGCCGATGGTCTTGTCAACCTTGTGGCCGGGTAGCTGGCCGCCTTCGCCGGGCTTGGCGCCCTGGGCCATCTTGATCTGGATGTCGTCGGCGTTGACCAGGTATTCGGTGGTGACGCCAAAGCGCCCCGAGGCAACCTGCTTGATCGCCGAGCGCATGGTATCGCCGTTTTCCAGCGGCTTGAAACGCCGGGGATCCTCACCGCCCTCGCCGGTGTTCGACTTGCCGCCGATCCGGTTCATCGCCAGGGCCAGGGTGGTGTGCGCCTCCCAGCTGATCGAGCCATAGCTCATCGCCCCGGTGGCAAAGCGCTTGACGATCTCGCTCGCCGGTTCGACCGCGCTGATGTCGAGCGGATGATCGGCCTTCTTCAGCTCGATAAGCCCGCGGATCGTCAGCATCCGGCTGGACTGGTCGTTGATGGTCTGAGCGAATTCGCGGTACTTTTCCGGTAGATTGCCGCGCACCGCGTGTTGCAGGGCGGCAACGTTTTCCGCGGTCCAGGCGTGCTGTTCGCCGCGCAGGCGCAGGCCATACATCCCGCCCACATCGAGCATGTGCTGATAGATCGGGTTGTCGCCATAGGCGGCGGCATGGCGACGCACCGCTTCCTCGGCCACTTCGGCCAGGCCCACACCCTCGATGGTGGTGGCGGTGCCGGTGAAATAGCGGTCGATGAAGGTGCTCGACAGGCCAACCGCGTCGAAGATCTGCGCGCCGCAATAGGACTGATAGGTCGAAATGCCCATCTTGGACATGACCTTGAGGATTCCCTTGCCGACCGCCTTGATATAGTTCTTCTGAACTTCCTTGGCGCTGAGCGGCAGCTCCTTGGCGACGCGGATGGCCTCGATCGTCTCGAAGGCGACATAGGGATTGATCGCCTCGGCGCCGTATCCGGCCAGCACGCAGAAGTGATGCACCTCGCGCGCCTCGCCGGTTTCGACCACCAGTCCGGTCTGCATCCGCAGGCCCTGGCGCACCAGATGGTGGTGCACCGCGGCGGTGGCGAGCAGCGCGGGCATGGGAACGCGGTCGGGGTCCTGGGCGCGGTCCGACAGGATCAGGATGTTCTTGTCCTGAAGCACCGCCTCGGTCGCTGCCCAGCACATCTCCTTGAGCGCCATTTCCAGCCCTTCGGCTCCGGTGCTGGCATCCCAGGTGATATCGATCGTCTCGGTGCGGAAGGCCCCGTCGAGCGCGGCCTCGACCGAGCGGATCTTGGCGATCTCGTCGTTGGTGAGGATCGGCTGATCGACCTCGAGCCGCTTGTGGGTGCCGGCTTCCATCCCCAGCAGGTTGGGGCGCGGGCCGATCATCGAGACCAGGCTCATCACCAATTCCTCGCGGATCGGATCGATCGGCGGATTGGTTACCTGGGCAAAGTTCTGCTTGAAATAGTCGTAGAGCAGCCGCGCCCGGTCCGACAGCACGGCGATCGGGGTGTCGGTGCCCATCGACCCGATCGGATCGTCGGCATTGCTGGCCATCGGCTCGAGGAAGCGCGCAAGGTCTTCCTGAGTATAGCCAAAGGCCTGCTGGCGATCGAGCAGACTGGTGGTCTCGATCGGCAGCTGGGCCAGCTCGGGCTCGATCAGGTCGAGATCCTTGAGCTTGTACTGCGCGGCCTCGAGCCATTCCTCGTAGGGTTCCTCACCCGCGAGCTGGGTCTTGAGCTCCTCATCCTCGATGATCCGGCCCTGCTCGAAATCGATCAGCAGCATGCGCCCGGGCTGAAGCCGCCACTTGCGCACGATGTGGTCTTCCTTGATCGGCAGCACCCCGCTTTCCGAGGCCATCACCACCAGATCATCGTCGGTCACGCAGAACCGCGCGGGGCGCAGCCCGTTGCGATCTAGTGTGGCACCGATCTGGCGCCCATCGGTAAAGGCGACCGCCGCGGGGCCATCCCAGGGCTCCATCAGCGCGGCATGGTATTCGTAAAAGGCGCGGCGGCTGGCATCCATCAGCGGGTTGCCGGCCCAGGCCTCGGGGATCAGCATCATCACCGCGTGGGCCAGGCTGTAGCCCCCCGCCAGCAGCAGCTCGAGCGCGTTGTCGAGGCAGGCGGTGTCCGACTGGCCGTGCGGGATCAGCGGCCACATCTTGTCGAGATCGGCGCCCAGCAGATCGCTTTCCATGGTGCGGCGCCGCGCGTTCATCCAATTGACGTTGCCGCGCACCGTGTTGATCTCGCCGTTGTGGGCGATGAAGCGATAGGGGTGGGCGAGCTTCCAGCTGGGGAAGGTGTTGGTGGAAAAGCGCTGATGCACCAGCCCCAGCGCCGAGACGCAGGCCGGGTCGGTCAGGTCGCGATAGAAATCGCCCACCTGGGTTGCCAGCAACAATCCCTTGTAGACCACGGTCCGGCTGGAAAAGCTGGGCATGTAGAGCTCGGTCAAACCGGGCATCGCGTGCTTTTCGGCCAGAGCGGCGAGCGGGTTCTGGGTCTGCTTGCGGATCGCCAGGATCTTGCGCTCGAAGGCATCCTGGTCGGCGCAGCTCTCGCCGCGTCCGACAAAGCACTGGCGGATCACCGGCATGGATTCGAGCACAGCCTTGCCCAGTCCGGCGGTTTCGACCGGCACGTCGCGCCAGCCGATCAGCTTCTGGCCTTCCTTGGCGATGAACTTCTCGAACGTGCCGATCACGAATTCGCGGGCCTGTTCGTCCTGCGGCAGGAAGCACATCGCCACCGCATAGTCGCCCGGCTGGGGCAGCTTCAGCCCCTCGGCGTCGGCCCAGGCACGGAACAGCCCGTCGGGAAGCTGGATCAGGATGCCCGCACCGTCGCCCAGCAGCGGGTCGGCTCCCACCGCGCCGCGATGGTCGAGGTTTTTCAGGATCTCCAGGGCCTGGCTAATGATCGCATGGCTTTTCGCGCCCTTGATGTGGGCGACAAAGCCCACCCCGCAAGCGTCGTGCTCGTTGCTCGGATCATAGAGGCCCTGGGGCGCCGGAAATTGCATCGATAAACCCGTCCTGTGCAGCGCCGGTCAGCCCGATTCGCACGTCCGGGCGTGCAAATCGCGGTTTTCCGGCAATTAAGCGCAACCCTCCCCGCCGCAAGAAGCAGCGAAAATTGCGCGAGGCTACCCCATGACGACAGGAAGCTGTTTTTGCAACTGCGAAAAGGCCAATCGGTGCCCGGGTGGGCCCGGACACGGCGATGAATTGGATTTCGGCGAGCGCGGCGGGCCGGGATCAGGCCGCGCCGCTCATCCGTTGAAGGTTGGCGAGCGCGGCGCGCAAGGCCCGTTCCGCCTCTTCCTGATCGGCAGCGGGAACCGGCGTTGCGGCGGTGGCGACCATCTGGCCCTGCCCGGCATTCGATGGCGCATCGAACCGGCGAAACGGGACGGATTCGCCCGAAAGGGGCG
>JAKOWQ010000190.1 GCA_029781465.1 Pseudomonadota bacterium | reverse complement strand
GCCGGAAGTGCTGATCGACGCCGTGTACCGGGTCGCCGCGCGCCGCCAGACGATCAGCCCGGACATCGCCCCGGACCTGGCGCTGGCCCTGATCGCGCCGCCGGAAAAACCGCTCGCGGAATCACTGTCGCCGCGCGAATTCGAAATCCTGCGCCTGCTGCTGGAAGGCAGCAGCCCCGAGGAAATCGGCGCGCGACTGTCGATCAGCGCCAAGACCGTGCAGAACTGCCATTACCAGATCAAGACCAAACTCGGCGCCCGCAGCGACATCGAACTGACGCGCATCGCCCTGCGCGCCGGGCTGATCTGATGCCGGATCATGCCGATCACACGTAAATGCATGGTTTTCTCCCCCTCTCCCCAACCCCTCTCCCACGAGGGGCGAGGGGCTGCAAAGCGCAGCGTTCTGATGTGATCGGTATTACACCGCCTGCGCCCGGTACAACTCGACCAGCATCGGCCAGGTAACCCGCGCGAGCGGATTGCCGGCATCGTCGAGCAGTTCATACAGATCATCGGCGCCATCGGGGCGGATGCTGAAATGCACGATGGCATCCTGCGCACCGCCGCCTTCGCGATGCGGCCGCTCGCTGGCCGGCGAAACGGTATGCGTGCCGGTGGCGCGCGCTTCGCGCAGGCTGCCATCGGGCTCATACAGCCGATGCTCGCCCTGCACGACGAAGGTGTGATTCAGCACCAGATGCCGGTGCAGCACGATCTGCGCTTCGGCGGGCAGGCGGAACAGCACATCGGTGATACGGCGGCTTTCGTCGATATCCAGAATCGTGAAATGAAACGCCGGCTCGAATTCGCCGAAACGGTTCCAGCGGAGCGATGACTCGTCGCAGGGGTGCTCGGGCATCGGAATTCTCCTGCAGAGGCCGGCATCGGGCTGCTGCCACCGCCATTGCAGCGCCCGGCCGGCAACGGCAGCCACAGCAGACTGCCGGCGATCGGGCGGGCGTTCTGCCCGCGGAGGGGATCGGGATCGGCCGGGGCGAGGGACGCCTGCGCGCGGGCTGCCGGTCTGTCCTGCCGGCCGGCGGTGGCCCGCGGCTGCCGGGCTGTCGTGCCCGTCCGACGGCGACATGAGACCAATCATCGCAATCAGTGAAGGTATACTTTCACTAAATCCAAAAAATAGTGAGATTTCACGCGATGAAGGTCTCCAGAGTCGAGCTGATCGCCGTGCTTGCGCAGTTCAATCCGTGGTGGCGCGGCGAGGGCATCAGCGATCTGCCCCGATGGCGGCGGGCAG
>JAKOWQ010000171.1 GCA_029781465.1 Pseudomonadota bacterium | reverse complement strand
GGTGCGCGGGGTGGGCAAGACCAGCACCGCGCGGCTGATCGCCAAGGCGCTGAACTGCATCGGTCCGGATGGGCAGGGCGGGCCGACCATCGACCCGTGCGGCCAGTGCGAACCCTGCGTCGCGATTGCCGAGGGGCGCCATATCGACGTGATCGAGATGGACGCGGCGAGCCATACCGGGGTCGACGATGTGCGCGAGATCATCGAGGCGGTGCGCTATGCCGCCGTTTCGGCGCGCTACAAGATCTACATCATCGACGAAGTCCACATGCTCAGCCGCAATGCGTTCAACGCCCTGCTCAAGACGCTGGAAGAGCCGCCCGCCCACGTGAAATTCCTCTTCGCCACCACCGAGGTCGACAAGCTGCCGGTGACGGTGCTGAGCCGTTGCCAGCGCTTCGATCTCAAGCGGATCCCGGCAGACCAGCTCGCCGCGCATTTCGCTCGGGTCTGCGAAGCCGAAAGCGTATCCGCCGAGGATGAGGCGCTAAACATGATCGCCGCCGCCGCCGAGGGTTCGGTGCGCGACGGGCTGTCGATCCTCGACCAGGCGATCGCCCATGCGGACCTCGGCGGCGATGGGCGGGTCAGCGCCGATCAGGTGCGCGACATGCTGGGGCTGGCCGACAAGAGCGCGCAGCGCCGCCTGTTCGCCGCGCTGCTCGGTGGGGATGGCGGCGAGCTGCTCGATCTGGTCGATCAGCAATTCGCGCTGGGGGTGGAGCCGCTGGCGCTTTTGCGTTCCGCGATGGAGATCACCCACCGCATCACCGTCGCCCAGCTTGGCAAGGGCGATGGCGAGGCGATCTCCGCCGAGGAGCGCGCCGCGGTGGAGGATTGGGCGGGGCGGCTTACCGCCGGGCAGTTGCACCGCCTGTGGCAGTTGCTGCTCAAGGGCTATGACGAGGTGCGCGCCGCGCCCGATCCGCTGATCGCGGCCAAAATGGCGCTGCTGCGCGTGCTCCATGCCCAGGATCTGCCCGATCCCGGCAAGCTCGCAAAGCGGATCGAAGAACTCGCGGCAAGCGGGGGAGCGGTTTTTGCGGAACAGGCCGGCGCCCCCGCTACGGCGCCGGTTTCGCGAGCGGAAACGCTTTGGCCGTCACTGGTCGACCGGGTCGAGCATTCGGGGCAACTGCGCGTCGCCCAGGTAATGCGTGACTGGGTGCGGGTGATCGCGATCCAGTCCGGCGAGCTGACCTGCGCGATTGCGCCGGGCTATCCGGGCGATCCCGGCCCCGAGCTGCGCGATGCGCTGCTGCGCGCCACCGGCGAGCGCTGGCAGGTTACCTTTGCCGAGGGCGAGGCGCAGCCGACCCTGCGCGAGCTGGCCGAAGCATCGAAAGCCGCCGGGCGCGAGGCGATGATGCGCCACCCGCTGGTGGAAACTGCCTTTGCGGCGTTTCCCCGGGCCGAACTGATCGAAGACGAGGCCGAGGTCCGCGATGTTGCGCAGGCCGGCCGCAAGTGGAGCAGAAGACCGTGAAATCGATGGAAGAGATGATCCGCGCCGCCCAGCAGGCCGCCGAGACCATCCAGAAGCAGATGACCGAGACCCAGGGCAAGCTCGACGCGATCGAGGTTGAGGGGATCGCGGGCGGTGGGCTGGTGAAGATCCGCTGTTCGGCCAAGGGCCGGGTGATCGGCGTCTCGCTTGACGACAGCCTGATGAACCCGGGTGAAAAGGGCATTGCCGAAGACCTGATCGCCGCCGCCTACAACGATGCCCGCGCCAAGGCCGATGCCGTCGCGGGCGAGGAAATGGCCCGCATGCAACAGGGCATGGGCCTGCCGCCGGGGTTCAAGCTGCCGGGGATGTAACCGGAGCCGCCATCCACAACCACGCGGCGGGCAGGCATTGCGAAGCGGGCAGGGCAGCCCCATATCCCGATCCAAGGCCGGGATTCACCCGGACGGCGGCCTTGAGGCGCCGGAACGAACGGAACGATATGAGCAAACTGCTACCCCTGCTGCCGCTGCGCGACATCGTCGTGTTTCCCGGCATGGTCGTGCCCCTTTTCGTGGGGCGCGAGAAATCGGTTGCCGCGCTTGAAGCGGCGATGACCGGCGACAAGGACATTTTCCTGCTCGCCCAGCTCGATCCCGGCTGCGACGATCCTGACCGCGACGATCTCTACGATGTCGGCGTGGTTGCCACCGTGCTCCAGCTGCTCAAGCTGCCCGATGGGACCGTGCGGGTGCTGGTCGAGGCCAAGGAGCGCGCCGTGCTTGAGGCGCTGCGCAACGAGCAGGGCAGCGCGGGCGAAATGGTTGTCGCGGCGGTTGACGCGGTGGAGCCGGTCAGCGTCTCGGGCAACGAGGTTGCCGCGATGATGCGCTCGGTGGTTGAGACCTTCGGCGAATATGCCAAGCTCAACAAGAAGCTGCCGCAGGATGCGGGCGAGAACCTGGGCGAAATGGTCGATGCCGGGCAGCTCGCGGATTCGGTGGCCCAGCATGTCCAGGCCAAGGTTTCGGACAAGCAGGCGCTGCTGACCGAGGCCGATCCGCTGAAGCGCCTGGAAATGGTCTATTCCTTCATGGAAGGCGAGCTGGGCGTGCTCCAGGTCGAGCGCAAGATCCGTGGCCGCGTGAAGCGGCAGATGGAAAAGACCCAGCGCGAATATTACCTCAACGAGCAGCTCAAGGCGATCCAGAGCGAGCTGGGCGGCGGCGACGGCGAGGAAGCCAACGAGATCCAGGAGCTGCAGGACAAGATCGACAAGCTCAAGCTCTCCAAGGAAGCGCGCGCCAAGGCCAATGCCGAGATCAAGAAGCTGCGTACGATGCAGCCGATGAGCGCTGAAGCGACGGTGATCCGCAACTACCTTGATGTGCTGCTGGGTCTGCCCTGGGGCAAGAAAAGCAAGCTCAAGAAGGATATCCACGCCGCACAGGCCGTGCTCGACGCCGATCACTACGCGCTCGACAAGGTCAAGGACCGGATCGTCGAGTACCTTGCGGTTCAGGCCCGAACCAACAAGCTCAAGGGGCCGATCCTGTGCCTGGTCGGCCCGCCGGGTGTGGGCAAGACCAGCCTGGGCAAGTCGATCGCCAAGGCGACGGGGCGCGAGTTCATCCGCCAGTCGCTGGGCGGTGTGCGCGACGAGGCCGAGATTCGCGGCCATCGCCGCACCTATATCGGCTCGCTCCCGGGCAAGATCGTCTCCAACCTCAAGAAGGCCGGGACCAGCAATCCGCTGTTCCTGCTCGATGAGATCGACAAGCTCGGTCAGGATTTCCGCGGCGATCCCGCCTCGGCGCTGCTCGAGGTGCTCGATCCCGAACAGAACAGCAAATTTCAGGACCACTATCTGGAGCTGGACTACGATCTGTCGGACGTGATGTTCGTTTGCACCGCCAACAGCCTCAACCTGCCGCAGCCGTTGCTCGACCGGATGGAGATCATCCGCCTCGAAGGCTATACCGAGGATGAGAAGGTGGAAATCGCCGAGCGCCACCTGATCGCCAAGCAGGTCGAGGCGCACGGGCTGAAGAAGGGTGAGTTCACGCTTGAGACGGCCGCGCTGCGCGACCTGATCCGTTTTTACACCCGCGAAGCCGGGGTGCGCACGCTGGAGCGCGAGATCGCCCGGCTGGCGCGCAAGAGCCTGCGCCAGATCCTCGAAGGCAAGGCCAAGGCAGTCACGGTGACGACCGAAAACCTTGGGGACTTCGCGGGTGTGCGCAAGTATCGCTATGGCGTGGCCGAGGAGGCGCACCAGGTTGGCGCGGTCACGGGGCTGGCCTGGACCGAGGTTGGCGGTGAGTTGCTGACGATCGAAAGCGTGACGGTGCCGGGCAAGGGCGCGGCCAAGACCACCGGCAAGCTGGGCGAGGTGATGAACGAGTCGGTCCAGGCCGCCTTCAGCTTCGTCAAGGCGCGCGCCCCGGCCTAGGGCATCAAGCCATCGATCTTCAACCGCAAGGATATCCACATCCACCTGCCCGAGGGCGCGGTGCCCAAGGATGGGCCCAGTGCCGGGATCGGGATGGTCACCTCGATCGTCTCGACCCTTACCGGAATCCCGGTGCGCAAGGACGTGGCGATGACCGGCGAGGTTACGCTGCGCGGGCGCGTGCTGGCGATCGGTGGGCTCAAGGAAAAGCTGCTCGCCGCGCTGCGCGGCGGGATCAAGACCGTGCTGATCCCCGAGGAGAACGAAAAGGACCTGGCGGAGATCCCGGCCAATGTCCGCGACGAGCTGGAGATCATCCCGGTCACCCATGTCGATACCGTGCTCGAGCTGGCGCTGACCCAGCCGCTGGCACCGATCGAATGGAGCGAGGAGGACGACCTAGCGAGCCAGCCGGGCGCCGCGCCTGCCGCTACGGCAACCTCGCAGACCGCTCACTGATGCGTGCTGCGGCGCAGCGATTTTGCATGCTGCGCCGCGGTATCGGGGAGTAAGCGGCTCGGTTCGTCGAGAATGGCGGAAAAACGTGGATAATCCGCGCCCGCCGATGCGCTTTCGCTTTGACAGGCCGGGCTAAAACCGCTCAATTCCCGCCAGCTTTTCGAGGCGAATCAATTCACACCACCAGTTTCAGGAAAAAGGTAGGGGGTACCCACATGAACAAGAACGATCTGATCGGCGCAGTTGCGGACTCGAGCGGCCTCACCAAGAGCGACGCGACCAAGGCGGTCGAAGGCGTGTTCGACGCCATCACCGGCGCGCTGAAGAAGGGCGACGAAGTGCGTCTGGTCGGCTTCGGCACTTTCTCGGTCGCCAAGCGCAAGGCTTCGACCGGTCGCAACCCGCGCACCGGCGAACCCATGAAGATCAAGGCTTCGGCTCAGCCGAAGTTCAAGGCCGGCAAGGGCCTCAAGGACGCCGTCAACTAAGACCGGCTCCAGCCAGGCCGCACGCCTCGCGGACCTGACAAGCTTTGCGCCGCGCTTGCCCCAGGGCAGGCGCGGCGTTTTGCTGGGTCAGGCCGACTTCGTGACGGTAGGCTTGCTGGCGAACGAGACCAGCTTCGAGAAGACCCAGGCGAGGACCAGCGCGGTGCCGACGGCGACGATCCGCGCGGTCTGGCCCAGGCCCATCAGTTCGCTGACCCAGACCAGCACGGTCAGATGCACGCAGTAGAGCGGCAGCGAATAGTTGCCGAGCCATTCCAGCACCGGCGCCGCGGCGCGCGGCACGCGGCTTTGCGCCACCAGCCAGACGCTGAGCGGCAGGAAAGCCATGACGAACCACAGATCGCCCTCGGCCCTGACCAGGGGTAGCCGCGGCAAAGCAACCAGGCCGGCCACCGGCAGCGCAAGGGCAAGAAACCAGGGCAGCGATGGGGTGCGCAGTCCTTCGCGATAGAGCCGACCCAGCCAGACACCCACGCAATAGGACCAGCCGGTGCGCACCAGCGCGGCCGTCCAGGCATGCGAATTGGGTCCGGCCGAATCCGCCCCGCGACTGCGCACGGTCCACACCAGCAGTGCGCCAAACACGGCCACCACCAGCGGCAACCAGCGGGTCGGCACCTTGCGGAGCCACAGGGCGTGAAGGAAATTGGCGACCAGTTCGTAGAACAGGGTCCATTGCGGGCCGTTGAAGCGGTAGAACGGCCCGACGCCGGAGAAATTGGGAATCATCGCCAGATCGAGCGCGACGGCGAGCACGAAGGTAAGCGGATCGTAAAGGCCGATTACCAATGCGCGCACCATAGCAACGCCCAGGCCCACCGCGACCAGCGGCCAGAGCCGGACAAAGCGCGAGGCGGTGAATTCGAGCGCACCGATCCCGCCGGCCAGTTTGCGCTCGGTCGAAACCGCGAGGACGAAGCCGCTGAGCAGGAAGAACAGGTCAACGAAAAGATAGCCGCGCACGAATGGCCCGGAGGTGTGGAATACCGCCGCGAGGTGGAACAGCATGATCGCCAGCGCGGCAAGCCCTCGCAAACCATCGAGCTGCGAAAGCCGCGCGGCATGCGCCTGCACCGGTGTGTTCATCAACCTGCCCTCCAAGTCCCCCGCGCACCGCGCATTTGAGCCATAGATCAGCAAGCGCGGACAAGATCAAGCGCCCCTCTGGACGGCGGCCATGCATCGCCCTATATCGATGGCCCATGAACCGCATTTTCCTTGCTCTTCTGGCCCTTTTCGCGGGGCTCGCCGCGCAGGTTTCGCCTGCATCGGCAAGGATCAGCGGTGTCGATACCGAAATCGGCGCGGTCGAATGCCGCCAGGGCGTGCGATGCATTGCGCCCAAGACCGATTCCGGTTCCAGCCCCGCGCCACGGCCCGAACGTCGCCCGCGCGAATGCGTGCAGAACCGTCTGCCGCGTTCTCCGGTCTATATTCCTTCGGTGCTGTTCGGGGTTGACCGCGCTTTCGAATAGCGTCGGCTTTCCAGCCAGCCTTCCACGGCCGCGCGGGCGCGATCGCGCCTTGTCGCGGCGCTACGCCATATCCCCCGAATTCTCAGGAATCCTGTCATGATCGGCAACATTGCCAAGGCCATTTTCGGCTCGTCCAACGATCGCTACGTCAAGTCGCTCGACAAGTTCGTCAAGCAGATCGCCGCATTTGAATCGACCATCTCCGCGCTCTCCGACGAGGAGCTGGCGGCCCAGACCGCCAAGTTCCGCGCTCAGCTCGAAGACGGCAAGAAGCTGGACGATCTGCTGCCCGAAGCTTTTGCCACGGTGCGCGAGGCCTCGGTGCGCGTGCTGGGCATGCGTCACTTCGATGTGCAGATGATCGGCGGGATCGTGCTCCATCGCGGCGAAATCGCCGAAATGCGTACCGGTGAGGGCAAGACCCTCGTCGCGACCCTCGCGGTCTATCTCAACGCGCTTGAGGGCAAGGGCGTCCACGTCGTCACGGTCAACGACTATCTCGCCCGGCGCGACGCCGAATGGATGGGGCAGATCTACAGGTTTCTTGGCCTGACGGTGGGGGTGATCGTTCCCAACCTGACCGATGAGGAGCGGCGCAGCGCCTACAATTCCGACATTACCTATGCCACCAACAACGAGCTGGGCTTCGATTACCTGCGCGACAACATGAAGCACGAGCGCGGCCAGATGGTGCAGCGCCCGTTCAACTTCGCGATCGTCGACGAGGTGGACTCGATCCTGATCGACGAGGCGCGTACTCCGCTGATCATCTCGGGCCCGACCGACGACAAGAGCGAGCTTTACGTTTCGGTCGATGCGATCGTGAAGCGGCTGAGCGAGGATCTTTACGAAAAGGACGAAAAGGCCCGCAATATCTCGCTGACCGAGGACGGGGTGGAATGGGCCGAGCGCCAGCTTGAGGCGGCCGGACTGCTGGTCGGCTCGAACCTCTACGATGTCGAGAACACCCAGGTGGTCCACCACCTCGACCAGGCACTCAAGGCCAACGTGATGTTCAAGCGCGACATCGATTACATCGTCAAGGAAGGCAAGGTCGTCATCATCGACGAGTTTACCGGGCGGATGATGGACGGGCGGCGCTGGTCGAACGGGCTGCACCAGGCGGTCGAGGCCAAGGAAGGCGTGCGGATCGAGCCGGAAAACCAGACCATGGCCTCGATCACCTTCCAGAACTATTTCCGCATGTATCCCAAACTTGGCGGGATGACCGGGACGGCGGCGACCGAAGCGGCCGAATTCTACGACATCTACAAGATGAATGTCGTCACCATCCCCACCAACGTCCCGGTCAAGCGGGTCGATGAGGAAGACGAGTTCTACAAGAACACCCAGGACAAGTTCCAGGCGATAGCCAAGCTGATCGCGGAAAAAAGCAAGGTCGGGCAGCCGGTGCTGGTTGGCACCGTCTCGATCGAGAAGAGCGAGCTGCTGTCGGACTATCTCAAGCAGGAAGGGGTCAAGCACGCGGTTCTCAACGCCCGTTTCCACGAGATGGAGGCCCATATCGTCGCCCAGGCAGGGCGACTTGGCGCGGTGACCATTGCCACCAACATGGCCGGTCGCGGTACCGACATCAAGCTGGGCGGCAATGCCGAGTTTCGCATCGAGGACGAGCTCAAGGACATGCCCGAAGGGCGTGAGCGCGAAGACAGGATCGCGCAGATCGTGTCCGAGGTCGAGGCCGAAAAGCAGCGCGTTCTGGAAGCCGGCGGGCTTTGCGTGATCGGCACCGAACGCCACGAGAGCCGCCGCATCGACAACCAGCTGCGCGGCCGTTCGGGCCGCCAGGGTGATCCCGGGCTCTCCAAGTTCTACCTCTGCCTTGAGGACGATCTGCTGCGCATCTTCGGACCCGATACGCTGTTTGCGCGGATGATGAATTCCAACCTTGCCGATGGCGAGGCGATCGGCAGCCGCTGGCTCTCCAAGGCGATCGAGACCGCGCAGAAAAAGGTCGAGGCGCGCAATTACGACATCCGCAAACAGGTGGTCGAATACGACGACGTGATGAACGACCAGCG
>JAKOWQ010000142.1 GCA_029781465.1 Pseudomonadota bacterium | reverse complement strand
TGGGACGAGGCGATGGCGGGGTGCAGCCATGTTGCCCATGTTGCCTCGCCCTTGCCCACCGATGCGCCCGGGCACGAAGACGAACTGATCGTTCCCGCGCGCGACGGAGCCTTGCGCGCGTTGCGCGCGGCCAAGGCGGCGGGGATCAGGCGCTTTGTGATGACCAGCTCGATGGCGGCGGTCGCCTATGGTCACGGCGGGGCCAAGACCCGCTTTACCGAGGCCGACTGGACCAACATCGCCAGCCCCGATGCCTATGCCTACGTCAAGTCCAAGACCATCGCCGAACGCGCCGCGCGCGATTGGGTGGCGGCCGAGGGCGGGGATATGGAGTTCTGCACGGTCAATCCGGTGCTGGTGCTGGGGCCGCTGCAATCGGCCGATTTCTCAACCTCGCTCGAGGCGATCAAGAAAATGCTCGAAGGTTCGCTGCCAGGGCTGCCGCGCTTCGGATTCGGGGTGGTCGATGTGCGCGACGTGGCCGACATGCACGTGCGCTGCCTGACCGCGCCGGACATGGCGGGCGAACGCTTCCTGTGTTCGGGGCCGTTCCTGTGGATGCGCGAGATTGCCGAGATCCTGCGCGCCGGGCTGGGCGATCAGGCCCGCAAGGTGCCCCGGCGTAGCCTGCCCGATTGGTTGGTGAGGGTTTCGGCCTGGTTCGATCCGGTGGTCCGCCAGGTGATCGGCGAGCTGGGGCACGAGCGCGATGCCGATACCGGCCATGCGCTCGCCAAACTCGGCTGGAAGGCGCGTCCGGTCGAGGAAACGATCCTCGATACCGCGCGCGACATGATCCGGCTGGGGATCGTGAAGGTTTAGAGCGGTTTTCACCTGCTTTAACCCACCCGATACGGCACCACCCCGCGGCTGTCGGGATCGACGCTGATCGGGCGGTCGCTGGGCGGGAAGGCGCGCTGGTCGCAGTCGCCGCGCGGGCAGATGCGGCAGGATATGCCGATCCGCGTTGCCGCCGCCGCAGCAGCAAGGTCCAGCCCGTCGGCATAGACGAATTCGCCGGCGTGCTCCGCCTCGCAGCCCAGCGCCACGGCATAGCGGCGCGGCGCGCGGCTGTAGGAACCGCTGGGTTTGACCAGCCCCTTGGCCATCGAGACATAGCGCACCCCGTCGGGGGTTTCGGCCAGCTGGACCAGGATCCGGTCGGGGATCGCCACGGCTTCGTGCACAATCCACAGCGGGCAGGCACCGCCGAAGCGGGCGAATTGCAGCCGGGTGGCGGAATGGCGCTTGGTGATGTTCCCCGCCATGTCGACCCGGCAGAAGAAGAACGGCACGCCTCTTGCGTCCGTTCTCTGCAATGTGGAGAGCCGGTGGCAGGCCTGCTCGAAGCTGACCCCGAAATGCTGCGCCAGCCGGTCGATATCGTGGCGCATGCGCCGCGCTTCGGCGCGAAAGCGCTGGTAGGGCATCAGCAGTGCGCCCGCCGCATAGTTGCACAGCCCGACGAACAGCAACTGCCGCGAAGCCGCACTGTTGAGCCGCGCGCCTTCCACCACCGCCGCGATCTCGTCCTTGAGCGCCAGCGCGGCGAGCTGGTGGGCAAGCTGGAAGCGGCGGCTTTCTGCGGGCTGGCCCGGGTCGATGGTCAGGTGTCCCATCTCGGCGTCGAAGCTGCGCAAGCCCGCGTGCAGCGAATAGATCAGCGAGATCGACAATGCGTCCTTGAGATAGGATTCGATCGCCGCAGTATCGGGTGAGGGCGCCCCCAGCCGCACGGCCAGCGCCTCGGCCGCGCGGTCCAGACTGTCGACGTAATTGTTGGCGAGGTGGAACCAGTCGCGCACTTCCTCCCACGGCAGGCGGGCGGCGCTGCCGCTTTCGCTCGCCAGCGCTTCATCGACCATTTGCAGCCGCTGCTGGGTGCGGCGATAGGCCTCGTGCAGCGCGACGAAACGGTCGGCCAGCAGCGGTTGCTGTTCCGAAGCGCGGGCA
>JAKOWQ010000128.1 GCA_029781465.1 Pseudomonadota bacterium | reverse complement strand
CAGTGCGCGTCTCGCCGGTGTGGGTGATGGTATCGGTGGGGGCGCTCAGGGTGATCGCGCCGCCCGAGACCGCCATGCCGATCCCTCCGCCCCTCTGGCCCTGCGGCCCGGGGGTCAGCCCGGCGCCGAACTGGTAGTTGGCCCGGCGGCTCATCGCCCCGCCGGCCCTGACCGATTCGGACGAGGTTTCCTCCATGAAGCGATCGGGGGCGATGATCGCCACCTTGCCCGCCTTGACCTCTTCCTCGTTCACCACGCCGCGCGCTCCGCCGAAGTGGTCGGCATGGCTGTGGCTGTAGATCACCGCCGAAACCGGCCGCGCGCCCAGCTTCTGGTTGACCAGTTCGAGCGCGGCGGCGGCGGTTTCGCGTGTGGTCAGCGGATCGACCAGGATCCAGCCGGTCTGGCCGCGGATCACGGTCATGTTGGAAAGATCGAACCCGCGCACCTGCCATATGCCCTCGGCCACCGCGAACAGACCGTGGAGGTTGAGATTGGTCATCTCGCGCCACAGCGAGGGGTTGACCGTGGCGGGCGCATCGCCGGTGACGAAGCCATAGGCGGCCATGTTCCACACCGGCTTGCCGTCCTTGTTGCGGATCACGGGATCTTCGCGCGTGCCCAGAAACCCGCGTGCGGCGAATTCGCCGTCGCGCCCGTCCTCGGCGGGCAGCGCGGCCGCGGCAGCCTTCTGTGCGGCAATCGTGGCCGGGCTGGCGGGTTTGGACGAAAGGTCGGGAGCAGCAGGCGCGGCGAGGGCGGTTGAAGCGGCCAGCAAGGAGGCGAGCGCAGCAATGCGGCGGGCGGTGGGGAACATGATCGACCTCTCCATCTGTTTGGAGGAAAGCTGCCCCCGGCGGGCCGACAATGCAACCGGGTTCAACCGGCTAATTAAACTATCATTCCGATTACTGTCTCCGACATTGCCCATTTTTCCGATCACGCGAGATGATCTAGGCAAGCGGACAACAAAGGAGATACGTTGTGATCGGCAAGCAAATTCCAGATGTTGTTCTCAAGACCCGGGTCCGCGATGAAAGCCTGGGCGGCCCCAATCCGTTCCGCTGGCACGATCTGGCGGTGCGCGAGGAGTTCGCGGGCAAGAAGGTGGCGGTGTTCTCGCTCCCCGGCGCGTTCACGCCGACCTGCAGCAACGAACAGTGCCCCAACTACGAGCGGCTCTATGAGGTCTTCAAGGCGGCGGGGGTGGACGAGGTCTATTGCCTCTCGGTCAACGATGCCTTCGTGATGTACCAGTGGGGCAAGCACCTCGGGCTGGAAAAGGTCAAGCTGCTGCCGGATGGTTCGGGGCACTTCACCCGCCGGATGGGCATGCTGATCGACAAGGATCACCTCGGCTTCGGCATGCGCTCGTGGCGCTATGCGATGATCGTCGATGACAATGTGGTGACGCACTGGTTCGAAGAGCCGGGAATCAACGACGATGGCAGCGACAGCGATCCCTATGGCGAGACCGCGCCGGAGAAGCTGCTGGGCGCGCTGACCGAAGAGCCG
>JAKOWQ010000125.1 GCA_029781465.1 Pseudomonadota bacterium | reverse complement strand
TCAAAGCTGGGTGCCCAAACTGCCACCAGCACCAAGGCCGTTGCAGATAGCAAGGCGAGCCCGGAGAGCCGCACCGGCCAGACCCGTCCTCGGCGCGAAAGCCGGTCGGACAAGGCCCCGAAGGCCAGCATCCCGCACAGTCCGGCCAGGCCGAAGTTCAGCGCAAAGGCCGTCTTTATGGTAACAGGATCGAGCGCAAAGCTGCGCGCGAACATTTCCGGCCCCCAGTAGCCAAACGTAACGCCGGACAGCGTCCCGAGGCCGAAGCCCAGCGCCATCATCACATAGCCGGGGCTGCGCAGCAGCAGCCCGACCAGCCGCCCCAGCGGGATCGGCGCCACCGGCGTGCCATCGGCCGCCATGGTGCGCGGTGGCTCCTTCACCAGCAGCAAGGCCAGTGCTCCCAAGATGACACCGGGAAGGCCAACGAGCAGGAAGGTCATGCGCCAGCCATGTTCAGCGGCGAGTGCTGGGCCGCCGGCCTGACCGGCAATCTGGCCAATGTAAGTCGCAAGCCCAAGGATTGCGAAGGCGAGACCCCGTCGTTCAGGTTTGAAGTAGTCCGTTAGCAGGGAGTAAGCCGGAGCCACGAAGGCCGCTTCACCCACGCCCACACCAACCCGGGCCAAGCCCAGCGAAACAGGTCCGGTCGCCAGGCCGGTTGCCGCTGTCGCCAGGCTCCATAGCACGCAGCCCGCCGCAATGATCCGGATTCTCGATCCCCGATCGGCAAGGCGCGCAAAGGGGACGCCCATCAGGACATAAAGCACCACGAAGGCCGGCCCCATCAGCAGGCCGATCAGGTTGTCACCGATGTCGAACTCCGCCTTGATCGGGCCGATCAGTCCGGTCAGCAGATAGCGGTCGGCAAAGTTGAAGATGTAGATGACAATCAGGGTGGCCAGCACCACCCAGGGGTTCGAAAGGCGGGGTGCGGTGCTGTCCATCAGTCGCGCTTGTTCATGCCGCCGTTGACGTGCCAGACCTGTCCATTGACCCATGCGCCATCGTCCGAGGCGAGGAAGGCCACGGCGGCAGCAATGTCCTCAGGTTCACCAAGGCGAGTGTGCGGCACGGTCTTGAGGGCACCCGCGACATAGTCATCGGTCAGATGCTGCTTGACCGCCTCGGTCAGCACCACGCCCGGGCAGATGCCGTTCGAGCGGATACCCTTCTTGCCATACTTGGCGGCAACATGGCGGACCAGCGCGTGGATCGCGTTCTTGGTCATCGGATAGGCCACCTGGAAGGCATTGCCGCCGATCGCCGCGCCCGACGAGGTATAGATCATCGCCCCGCCGCCGCGTTCGATCATGACCGGCAGTGCGGCCTGGGTGGCGAACATGTGGCTCTTGGTGTTGATCGCGAAGGATCGGTCGAGCACCTCTTCGGGGCAGTTGAGCGCGTCGATATCGCCCTCGGTGCCGCCGGCGAGGTTCGAATGGTAGAAATCGAGACCGCCAAATTCGTCCAGCGCGGCCTGGACGATCGCCGCTTGCGAGGCGGCCTTGGTCCCGTCGAGGTAGACGCCGATTGCCCGGCCGCCAGCGGCGCGGAT
>JAKOWQ010000123.1 GCA_029781465.1 Pseudomonadota bacterium | reverse complement strand
CCGTGCTGCCACATCTTCAGGCGTGACCCCGGGTGCCGTCTCGACCAGCCGGAAGGGCGAGGCATGATCCGGGCGCTGGAACACGGCCAGATCGGTGATCACCATATCGACCACGTTGCGCCCCGTCAGCGGCAGGGTGCAGGCCGGGATGAATTTCGGGCTACCATCCTTGGCGCAGTGTTCCATCACCACGATGATCTTCTTGACCCCGGCAACGAGGTCCATCGCCCCGCCCATGCCCTTGATCATCTTGCCGGGCACCATCCAGTTGGCAATGTCACCGTTCTCGGACACTTCCATGCCCCCCAGCACGGTCAGGTCGATCTTGCCGCCGCGGATCATGGCGAAGCTCGCCGCGCTGTCGAAATAGGCCGAATGCGGCAGCTCGCTGATGGTCTGCTTGCCGGCGTTGATCAGGTCGGCGTCAACCTCGTCCTCGGTGGGGAAGGGGCCGATGCCCAGCATGCCGTTCTCGCTCTGCAGGGTAACCGTCATCCCGGCGGGCACGTGATTGGCAACCAGGGTGGGAATGCCGATGCCCAGGTTGACGTAGAACCCGTCCTCGAGTTCCTGAGCGGCGCGGGCAGCCATCTGGTCGCGGCTCCAGCCCTTGGCGATGTGATCGTGCGTAGTCATCAGCCCATATCCGTGGTGCGAGTGGTGCGGAATTCGATCTTCTTGTCATAGGGCGCGCCGCAGAACAGGCGCTGGACGTAGACCCCGGGCAGATGGATGCAATCGGGATCGAGCTCGCCCGGCTCGACGATCTCCTCAACCTCGACCACGCAGACCTTGCCGCACTGCGCGGCCGGTACGTTGAAGTTGCGCGCGGTCTTGCGGAATACGACGTTGCCGGTGGTGTCGGCCTTCCAGCCCTTGACCAGCGCCAGATCGGCGAAAATGCCCTGTTCGAGGACGTATTCCTGATCGCCGAACACCTTGGTTTCCTTGCCCTCGGCCACAAGGGTGCCAACCCCGGTCTTGGTATAGAAGCCGGGGATCCCCGCCCCGCCGGCCCGCATCCGTTCGGCCAGAGTGCCCTGGGGGCAGAACTCGACCTCAAGCTCGCCCGAAAGGTACTGACGCTCGAACTCCTTGTTCTCACCCACATAGGATGAGATCATCTTGCGGACCTGCCGTGTGCGCAGCAGCTTGCCGATCCCTTCGTTGTCGATTCCCGCGTTGTTGGAAACGAACGTGAGATCCTTGATCCCGGAATCGCGCACCGCATCAAGCAGGCGCTCGGGCAGGCCGCACAGGCCAAAGCCGCCGCTGGCGATCAGCAGGCCGTCTTTCAGCAGCCCTTCAAGCGCGCTGGCGGCATCGGGATAGATCTTCTGGGCCATGGTTCCTCCCCATCCGGTCAAGAAGCCGTAGCGGCTAGGTCAAGCCAGACCGTGATGCAATTGCAACATGCGTCAAGCCAGTTGCACAGCCTGCAACAGATCATGCAGTTAGTGCAAGGCCGAGAACAGCCGACAGATCCGCCAGCGCCTGCTCGCCGTTCACCACCTTGATCGCGTGCATGCCCAGCAAAGCGGCGGGTTTGCAGTTGATCCCCAGATCGTCGAGATAGATGCAGCGCACCGGCTCAAGCCCCAGCTTCTCGCACATCATCCGGTAGATTCGCGGATCGGGCTTACGCACCCCCGCCTTGCTGCTTTCGATGACGTGTTCGAACCGCGCGAAGACCTGTTCGTAGGCATCGCGCGTATCGCCGCTGCGGGCCATCCCGGCGCCGTGCCCGGTGGGCACGTTGTTGGTAATACAGGCAAGGCGCAGGCCCGCGCTGCTGAGCCGGTCAAGCGCGGTGACCATTGCCGGGCGGATCGAACCCGACAACACCGCCAGCACGGCGCTGCCTTCAAGTTCGTGCCCCAGCTCGCGGGCCTCGGCGGCAAACTGGGCATCGAAAGCAGCGGCACCGATCTCCGCGCGTTCAAATCGCGCCCAGGCATTGCTGTCCGGGTTGGCGGCGTTGACCCGGCGGATGAAATCGCGTGGCAGGCCGCGCGTCGCCTCAAGCCGGTTGAAAGCCTCGAACGGCGATTCGGTGATCACCCCGCCAAAGTCGAATATCACTGCCTCGAACCGGCCCGCCATGTTCGTCCCTTCCCGTTCGTGCTATGGTTCGCGGCGCAGTGGCTCATCGCCCCGCCGCTGGCAAGGATTGATGCAGGTCATGGTCTGCGGTGAAATCCAGAGGCAATGTCACTCGTGAAAGGAGAATCGATCATGCGCTCCATCCTCGTCCAGGCCGGTCGCGATCCGGGAATGACCGTGCGGCTCGACAGCGCGATGGATATTGCCCGCGCCCACGGTGGCCATATCACCGTGCTGATCGATACCCCGATCGATCGCTATGTCACCACCGATCCCTATGGCGGCACCTACGTCGCGCGTGAGGCGCTGGAGGCGGCGCTCAAGGATGACGAGGAGCTGGCCGAAGCGTTTGCCGGGCGCCTTGCCAACGATGATGTGCCCTTCGATGTAGCGCGCTTTGAAACCCAGCCGCTCGATGCCATGGCCGGTGCGGCGCGGCTCGCCGATCTCTGCGTGGTTTCGCGCGGCTGCGGCTATGCCGGCGACCTGGCGGTCATCTCACGCTCGCCGGTACTGGTGCTCGATGGCAGGGAATTGCGCCTGCCGCTGGCCGCCGCCTGCATCGCCTGGGACGGCGGCGATGAGGCAGCCCATGCCCTGCGCGCGGCGGTGCCGCTGCTCAAGGGCTGCGGCGCGGTCCATGTCCTGACCGTGCTGACCGAAAAGGCCGCCGGTTTCCCGCCGACCGACGCGCTGCGCTATCTGTCGCGGCACGGAATCGCGGCCGAGCTGACCGAGCTGCAACGCGGCGATTCGATCGAGGAAACCCTGGCCGCGAGCGTCGCCCAGCACGGTGCCGATCTGCTGGTGATGGGCGCCTATGGCCACAGCCGGGTGCGCGAATTCCTGTTCGGCGGGGTGACGCGCTATTTCCTTGAGGAGGAAGGCGGGTCGGCGCTGCTTCTGGCGCATTGATCGGACGCGGGCTGCGTTTCGCAGATTGATCGCTTCCGCCTTGCGGGTTTTCTCCTAGACCGGGTTCGATCCAACGAACTTTTTGGGGGAGAACCGAGATGCCAATCCCGTTCCGTACGGCCACGCTTGCCGCCCTTGGCGCGCTGATGCTTTCCGCGCCGCTTGCCGCCAAGCCTGCCGACTATGCCAGGGTAATCGCCGATCCGGCCCGCAGCGCGGAGGATCGCAAGCTGGACGAAGGGCGCAAGCCCGCGGAGATTCTCGATTTCGCCGGGGTTCGCAAGGGCCAGGTGGTGGTCGATTTCTTCGCCGGTAGCGGATACTACTCGACCATGATCGCCCGCGCGGTCGGGCCCAGGGGCACGGTCTATGTGCTCAATCCCCCCAGCTTCCACGATCCCAAGGGCTGGGATCCGCTGCTGCCCAAATATCCCAACATCCGCGTGCTGGTGGCCGAAGTGGCGGCCATGCAGCTCGCGCCGGGCAGCGTCGATACCATCTTCACCAACCTCAACTACCATGACCTCTACTGGGAATCGGCCAAGAACAATTACCCGCGCATCGATGTTCCCGCGGTGCTGGCGGGCTGGTTCCGCGCGGTCCGGCCCGGCGGCCATGTCGTGATCGTCGACCATGCCGGCCCCGCAGGCGATCCGCGCGAGGTGGTGGAAAAGATGCACCGGATCGATCCCGCGCAGGTCAAGGCCGATATGGCTGCTGCCGGTTTCGTGCTGGAAGCGGAAAGCGCGGTCCTGAGCAACACGGCCGACGATCACACCAAGGGCGTGTTCAATCCGGCAGTCCGCGGCAAGACCGACCGCTTTGTGCTCAAATTCCGGCGCCCTTGAGCGGAAGTGAACAGCTGTTGCAAATTACGCAACGCAAAATGATCTTTTCGCACTTGCACAAAAACTGTCCGTGTCCCACTTAGAGCCTGCCTTTCAGGCATCCTCTCCCAAAACTTCCAAGGCCCGGACGGCAACGTCCGGGCCTTTTTTTCGCAATTGCGAATGCGTCGGCCGCCGACGGGGATTTGCATTGCCATCAAGCAGTTCCTAGCTTGTCTCCAGCGGGCCGAACGGCGGCCCCAGCGGGAATGCGACCATGGCCGAGGCAGAAGGTAACGCCGAAAAGGCAATCAAGCTCCAGGTTGCCGCAGCGCGGCAGGAGGAAAGCGGCCAGGGCATCGCCCGGCTGCCGCGCACCGCCATGTCCGCGCTGGGCGTGACCGAGGGCGACGTGATCGCGATCGAGGGCAAGCGCGCCACTGCCGCGCGGGTGCTGGCCCCCTATCCCGAGGACGAGGGGCTCGACGTAATCCGGCTCGACGGGCTGCAACGCGCCAATGCCGAAGTCGGATCGGGCGATCATGTCCAGGTCCGCAAGGCGGAGAGCAAGCCGGCATCCCGCGTGATCTTCGCCCCCGCCCAGCGCGAGATGCGTCTTCAGGGGCCGGGCCAGGCGCTCAAGCGCAATTTCTTTGGCCGGGTGCTGATGGCGGGCGATCTGGTGGCCACCACCGGCCAGACCCCGGTGCGCGACATGCCGCCCGAGGTTGCGCGCATGCTCAATGCCCCGGCCTTTGCCCTCACGCAGATCCGCCTCAGCGTGGTCACCACCGTGCCCAAGGGCGTGGTCCACATCGACGAGAACACCGAAGTCGAGCTGCGCGAGGAATTCGAGGAGGCGCGCGCCGGACGCGGCGAGGTCAACTACGACGATGTCGGCGGGATGGGCGATACCATCCGCCAGCTGCGCGAGATGGTGGAGCTGCCGCTGCGCTATCCCGAACTGTTCACCCGCCTGGGGGTCGATCCGCCCAAGGGGGTGCTGCTGCACGGCCCGCCGGGCACCGGCAAGACCCGGCTGGCCCGCGCGGTCGCCAACGAGAGCGAGGCGAGCTTCTATACCATCAACGGCCCCGAGATCATGGGCAGTGCCTATGGCGAAAGCGAACGGCGGCTGCGCGAGGTGTTCGAGGAAGCGGGCAAGAATTCGCCCTCGATCGTGTTCATCGACGAGATCGATTCGATCGCCCCCAAGCGTTCGGGCACGCCCGGCGAGGCGGAAAAGCGATTGGTTGCCCAGCTGCTCACGCTGATGGACGGGCTCAATGCCCATAACCACATCGTGGTGATCGCCGCCACCAACCGCCCCGACGCGATCGACGAGGCGCTGCGCCGTCCCGGCCGCTTCGACCGCGAGATCGTGGTCGGCGTGCCCGACGAAAAGGGCCGCCGCGAGATCCTGGGAATTCACACCCGCGGCATGCCGCTCGCCGAAGGGGTCGATCTGGCCGAGCTGGCCCGCACCACCCACGGCTTCGTCGGCGCCGATCTGGCCGCGCTGGCCCGCGAGGCGGCGATCGAGGCCGTGCGGCGGATCATGCCCCAGCTCGATCTCGAGGCGCAGACCATCCCGCCCGAGGTGCTCGAGGAGCTCAACGTCACCCGCGACGATTTTCTCGCCGCGCTCAAGCGCGTCCAGCCTTCGGCGATGCGCGAGGTGATGGTGCAGGTGCCCAATGTCGGCTGGGCCGACATCGGCGGCGCCGACGAGGCGCAGGACAAGCTCAAGGAAGGGATCGAGCTGCCGCTCAAGAACCCCGACGCCTTCCGCCGCCTTGGCATCCGTCCGGCGAAGGGCTTTCTGCTCTATGGCCCGCCCGGCACCGGCAAGACCCTGCTGGCCAAGGCGGTGGCCAAGGAAAGCGAAGCCAATTTCATCTCGATCAAGTCAAGCGATCTCCTCTCCAAGTGGTACGGCGAAAGCGAGCAGCAGATCAGCCGCCTGTTCGCCCGCGCCCGCCAGGTCGCCCCCTGCGTGGTGTTCATCGACGAGATCGACAGCCTGGTTCCCGCGCGCGGCAGCGGCGCGGGCGAGCCTCAGGTCACGGGCCGGGTGGTAAACACCATCCTCGCCGAGATGGACGGGATGGAAGAACTTTCCAGCGTGGTGCTGATCGGCGCGACCAACCGTCCCGGACTGATCGACCCGGCGCTGCTGCGTCCCGGTCGGCTCGACGAGCTGGTCTACGTCGGCACCCCCGATGCCAAGGGGCGCGAACATATCCTTGGGATCCACACCGCAAAGATGCCGCTGGCCAAGGATGTCGATCTGGCCGCAATCGCCCACCAGGCCGAACGATTCACCGGCGCCGATCTGGAAGATCTGGTCCGCCGCGCCGGGCTGGCGGCGATCCGTCGGCAAGGCAGCAAGGCGAGCAAGGTCAACGCCGCCGATTTCGCCGAGGCCCTGACAGACAGCCGCGCCACGGTGAGCGAAGCGATGGAGGCCGAATATCTCAAGCTCAAAGGCGAGCTCAAGAAGCGCGCCGCCGAGGTGACGCCCTCGATCGGCTTCCTCGCGCCGGGCATGGTCGAATCGACCCGGGCAAAAAAGCACGGT
>JAKOWQ010000073.1 GCA_029781465.1 Pseudomonadota bacterium | reverse complement strand
GAGATGGTTGCTTGACCATTCATAATAGGCAGATGCAGACAGATTGCTTTGGAGTTTTTCTGGAAGAGCTAGATATTGCAAAGCGTTACGCACACAGATAGCTGTCGCATGGTCCCCCTCCCCGGTTCTGGGAGGAACCTGAATGCGGGATTCCGCAATTTCCGACAATCCGCGCGTCCAGGCCCAGCTAGATCGCCTCGGCGCGCTGAGCCTGCCTAGCGGCCGACTGGGGCTGGAGACGATCCACGCCCTGCTGGAACGGCTCGGCAATCCGCAGCGTGCACTGCCCCCGGTGTTCCATGTCGCGGGGACCAACGGCAAGGGCAGCACCTGCGCCTACCTGCGCGCCATGCTCGAGGCCGAGGGGCTGACCGTACACGCCGCGACCAAGCCGCATCTGGTGCGTTACAACGAGCGCATCCGCATCGCGGGCCAGCTGATCGCGGACGACCTGCTGGCCGATCTGCTGGAGGAGGTACTCGACGCGGGAGAAGATCTCGCTCCCAGCTTTTTCGAGGTGACCAGCGCCGCCACCTTCCTGGCCTTTCATCGCATCCGCGCCGATGCTTGCGTGATCGAAGTGGGGCTTGGCGGGCGGTTCGATGCCACCAACGTTCTCGACGGACAGGCCGCCTGCGGCATCGCCACGCTGGGGATAGACCATGAGAGCTTCCTGCTGGTGCCCGAGGCGGGAACGCCCACCGATCCGCTCTGCCGGATCGCCTTTGAAAAGGCCGGGATCGCCCGCCCGGGCGTGCCGCTGGTGACCCAGGCCTATCCCCCCGGCGTAACCCGCACCGTGATCGAACAGGCGATGCAGGCGGGCGCGAAAACCGCGCTGCGCGATCTCGACTGGTTTGCCGATATCAGAGAGACCATCGAATACCGCGACCGGCATGGCGCCCTCTCGCTCCCCCTGCCCGCCCTGGCCGGAACCCATCAAGCCGACAATGCCGCGCTGGCGGTGGCGATGCTGCGCCATCAGGATAGGGTGCCGGTCTCGCCCGCGGCGATGGCACAGGGCATTCGCGCCGCCCGCTGGCCTGCGCGGCTGCAACTGCTGGGAGGAGGCCCACTGACCGCACTGGTGCCGGGGCGCAAGGTCTGGCTCGATGGCGGGCACAACGCCGACGCCGGGCTGGCGATCGCGCGCCACTTTGCCGGGGCGGAGAAATTCCATCTGGTCACGGGCATGCTGACGAGCAAGGATCCCGCCGCGATCGTTGCGCCCCTGGCGGGCCAACTGCTCTCGCTCTCGGTGGTTCCCGCGCCGGGGCACGAGGCTCATACCCCCGAAGAAATCGCCCGCCATGCCGACCTGCCGGCACGCGCCTTTCCCGCTATCGAGGCTGCACTGAAGGCCCTGCCCCCGGCGGGTGACGTGCTGATCGCCGGTTCGCTGTACCTGGCGGGGGAAGTGCTGCGGCTGAACCGCGAATTTCCCGATTGATCCGCCGACGCACCCCGCCGATTTTCCTACATAGCGGCGATCTGCGATAAGGCCCGGTCTGCGCAAGCGGGCGTGCTCTTTGAACGGTTTGGAACAGGCAGATCACCCTCTAGACCGAAGGTGACACCCAAAACCGCAAATGTGTC
>JAKOWQ010000116.1 GCA_029781465.1 Pseudomonadota bacterium | reverse complement strand
CGACGCGCCAGACCACGTTGGTGGCGATCTCGATCGGGTTGCCGCGCAGGTCGTTGACCTTGAGCTTTTCGGAGACGACGTTGTTGGCGCGCACCGAGATCTTGGTCTTGCCCATCCACGGCCAGACCCAGCGCAGCCCGTGGCTGCGATCGGTGCCGCGATAGGAGCCGAACAGGGTGATCGCGGCGGCCTGGTTCGGCTGGATCATATAGAATCCCGAGGCGATCAGGATCAGCAGCGTGGCGATCAGCAGGTTGGAAAGCACGAAAGAGAGAACCTGGCTGTCGTCCGGCTCGGTGCCAGCGAAGGCGACGATACGGATGACCATCAGCGCCAGCAGGGCGAGGAAGCCCAGCAGCATCAGATAGCCGGTGGTGCTCCAGGCGCGGATTTCGCGGCTGACATTCATTGCGGGATGCGAATCGGACATGGGATTACCTCTCAAAAAGTGATATCATATTAATATCGCTTTCGGAGGCAGAGTCAATGGGTGCGGATCAGCTCCAGAAAGGCCTCGCCATGCGCTTCGAGCTTGCGCGCGCCGACCCCGCCGATTTCGCCCAGTGCAGCCAGGCTGGCGGGGCGGCGTTCGGCCATCTCGCGCAGGGTCGAATCGTGGAACACCACATAGGGCGGCACCCCCAGCTCGGCGGCACGATCGCGGCGCAGCGCGCGCAGCGCCTCGAACAGCGGATCGCCAAGGGGATTGACAGCGCCGGTCCGCTCGCCGCGCCGGGTCTTGCGGACCTTTTCGGGCTTGGGCGCGATGGCAATCGGGACCGCCAGCTCGCCGCGAAGGATCGCGCGGGCATCGCCGCCCAGCGCCAGCCCGCCGTGCTCGGTGGCGATCAGGCTGCCACGCGCCTGCAAGGCGCGCACCACCGGGCGCAGCAGGTGGGCTTCCTCTCCTGAAACGATTCCAAACACCGAAAGCCGATCGTGTCCGCGCTGTTCGATGCGCTCGTCGCTAACCCCGGTCAGGACCTTTTCGATGTGGCCGTACCCGAAGGACTGGCCTGTGCGATAGACCGCCGAGAGCAGCTTCTGCGCGATCTCGGTTGCGTCGACCACCCCGGGTGCTTCGCGGCAATTGTCACAATTCCCGCACTGGGCTGGCGGATCCTCCCCGAAATGGCGCAGGAGCAGGGCGCGGCGGCAGGTGCCGGTCTCTACCAGCGCGGCCAGCGCGTCGAGCCGCGTGCGCTCGCCTGCGCGGCGTTCCTCTTCGACCTCGCCCAGCCGCATCCGGGCGCGGGCGAAATCGTCGGCGCCCCACAGCATCAGCGCCAGCGCGGGATCGCCATCGCGCCCGGCGCGGCCGGTTTCCTGGTAATAGGCCTCGATCGACTTGGGGATCCCGGCATGGGCGACAAAGCGCACGTCGGGTTTGTCGATCCCCATCCCGAAGGCCACCGTGGCGACCATCACCATATCCTCGCTGGCGACGAAGCGGGCCTGATTGGCCGCGCGTGTCGCCGGATCGAGCCCGGCGTGATAGGGCAGCACCGCGCGCCCGGTGGCGTCCGCCAGCCTTTCGGCCAGTTCCTCGGTCTTGCGGCGGGTGGGGGCATAGACAATCCCCGGCCCGGGCTGCTCTTCCATCAACCGCGTGAGCTGGCGCACCGGATTGTCGCGGTGGCGGATCGCGTAATGGATATTGGGGCGGTCGAACCCGGCGACGATCAGCCCGTCGGCGGCGATCCCCAGCTGGACCAGGATATCGGCGCGGGTGTGGGCATCGGCGGTGGCGGTCAGCGCCAGGCGCGGCACCGCCGGGAACGCGTCCATCAAGGGACGCAGCAGCCGGTAATCGGGGCGGAAATCGTGCCCCCATTCGGAAACGCAATGCGCCTCATCGATGGCGAACAGGCTGACCGGCGCCGCGCCCAGCAGATCACGGAAATGCGGCTGGCTGGCCCGTTCGGGCGCGACATAGAGCAGATCGAGATCGCCGCAGCGAAAGCGCTCGATCGTCGCTTCGCGATTCTGATCGGCGCTGGTCAGGCTGGCGGCGCGAATCCCGTTGGCCTCGGCGCCGCGCAGCTGATCGTGCATCAGCGCGATCAGCGGGCTGATTACCACGCAGGTGCCCTCCTGCATGACGGCAGGCAGCTGATAGGTCAGCGATTTGCCCGCCCCGGTGGGCATCACCGCAAGGGTGGACTGGCCGGCCATCACCCGTTCGATCACGCGGCTCTGTACCCCGCGAAAGACGGAGAAGCCGAAGGTGGAATGCAGCGTTTCGAGAAGATCGGGCCGTGTCACCCGCCTCGCCTAGCCGCAGCTGTCAGGGCGGGCAAAGGCTAACGTCCCGCTCTCTCCACAATGGATTCTTCCGCCACGGTGAAACCGCTGGTGCCGGTCGGCGCATCGGGCGCGACCGCGCTGGTGAAGAAGGCCAGGCCCTTGCCGCTGATCGGATCCCACCACAGTCCGGCCTTGAGACCGTAGGCATCGCCCGAATGTCCGATCCGGGCGGTTCCATCGGCGAACAGGTCATCGCGGCAGTGCTCGCCGCCCGAGCCGATGCGATGCACCGCCAGCCCATAGGCGCAGAAGAAGCCGCTGGCCGCGCCATCCTCGCCGAGGCCGTTGGTGCCGTCAAAGCGCCAGCGCGCCTGGGTCATCTCGACATAGGAGCGCGGCGACAGGAAACCCTTGCCCTGCCGCGCCATCATCTGCCCCAGCCGGGCGAGCGCGCGCATCGAGATCCTGAGGCCGCCCTGGGGGCTGAACAACGCGCCGTTGTCTCCTGGGCGATAGGCCGCCAGATCGCACGAGCCGTCGGCGGCGGGAACCACCAGGCAATCGGGCAGGTGGCCATGCAGATCGTCCTTGGCGACCTCGCCGCCCGCCCGGTAGAGCACCACCGCGCGCGATACCGCCTTGGCCGAGCAACCCGCACCCCAGTTGAAGCAGGCGTCGAGTCGCAGCGGCTTCAGCACCAGGCGGTGCATCAGCCGGTCGAAGCGCTCGCCGCTGACCCGCTCCATCACGCTCGCCACCACCGGGAAGTTGAGATTGGTGTAGTGGAACCAGCCAGACCCGGGGGCGTGGTTATCGTCCCACACCCGGGGATCGGCCAGCCGCTCACGCAACGTGGTGCCCAGCGGCACGATGTAGAGCTCGCCCCCATCGATCAGGCTCGAGCGGTGCGAGAGCAGCAGGCGCAGGGTGATCGGCCGGTCGGGAAAGGCCGGGTTGCGCAGGGGCCAGCCAAGATAGTCCGAGACGTCGCGGTCAAGATCGAGCTGGCCCTTGTCGACCATCCGCATCACCCCCAGCGTGGTCACCAGCTTGGAGATCGAGGCGATCCGCACCGGATCGTCGGCGCCCACCGCGCGGTGCGTGGCGCGGTCCGCCTCGCCCTCGGCCAGCACCGGGCGCACGGTCTGACGGTCGAAGGCCACCGCGACGCTGGCCGGCGGCGCGGCGAGGGCGGGGGCGGGGGCGGTTGTCAACGCTGCGGCAAGCAAGATCCATCGCATGGCGCGAGTGGTCGCGCTTTGCGGGCGGCAGGTCAATCGAGATTGGGCCGCAGCCACCGCTCCGCCGTCGCCAGATCGACCCCGCGCCGCGCGGCATAGTCTTCAAGCTGGTCGCGCCCGATCCGCGCAACGCCGAAGTACTGGCTCTCGGGATGGCCGAAATAAAATCCCGATACCGCCGCGGTGGGCAGCATCGCCTGGCTTTCGGTCAGCGTGATTCCGGTATTGGCCGTGGCGCCGAGCAGATCGAACAGGATCGGCTTGAGGCTGTGGTCGGGGCAGGCGGGATAGCCCGGCGCGGGGCGGATGCCGCGGTATTCCTCGCGGATCAGCGCCTCGTTGGTCAATTGCTCGCCGGGCGCATAGCCCCACAGCGTGGTGCGCACGTGCTGATGCAGGCGTTCGGCAAAGGCCTCGGCGAAGCGATCGGCAAGCGCTTTCAGCAGAATGTCCGAATAGTCGTCGCGCGCCGCGCGGAAGCGCTCGCAGTGCGGTTCGATGCCGTGAATGCCGACCGCGAAACCGCCGATCCAGTCCCCGGCAGGATCGATGAAATCGGCCAGGCACATGTTGGCGCGCTCGCGACTCTTGCGCACCTGCTGGCGCAGGAACGGCAGAGTGACGTTGCGCTCTTCCTCGACCAGATGGATCGTCACGTCGTCGCCGTCGCGGGCGCAGGGCCACAGGCCCGCAACCCCGCGCGCGGTCAGCCAGCCTTCACCGATGATCCGGTCAAGCATGGCGTCGGCATCGGCCTTGAGGCTGCGTGCGGTCTCGCCCACCACTGCGTCGTCCAGGATCGCGGGATAGGTGCCGTGCAGTTCCCAGGCGCGGAAGAACGGGGTCCAGTCGATGCAGTCGCGCAGGTCGGCCAGCGGCCAGTCGGGGAACACATGCAGGCCCGGCTGGAGCGGCGGCGCGGGCTTGTCGGCATAGTTGGGATCGTAGAAGTTGGCGCGCGCTTCCTCGAGTGTCAGCAACACGCTCTGCGCCTTGCCTTCGCGCGCCTCGCGGATCTTTTCGTATTCGCCGGCGGTTTCGGCCACGAGGGCATTGCGCTGGGTATCGCTGAGCAGGCGGCTTGCCACCCCGACCGCACGGCTGGCATCGAGGACGTGGACCACCGGCCCCGAATATTTCGGATCGATCCTGAGCGCGGTGTGGACCTTGCTGGTGGTCGCTCCGCCGATCAGCAGCGGGATGGTCAGCCCGGCGCGCTCCATTTCCTCGGCAACGGTGACCATTTCGTCGAGGCTGGGGGTAATCAGCCCGGAAAGGCCGATGATGTCGGCCTCTTCCTTCTGCGCGGTCTCGATAATCGTCGCCCAGGGGACCATCACCCCCAGATCGATCACTTCGTAGCCGTTGCATTGCAACACCACGCCGACGATGTTCTTGCCGATATCGTGGACGTCGCCCTTGACGGTCGCCATCACGATCCGGCCCTTGGCGCGCGCGCCCTCTTCCTTGGCCGCCTCGATGAAGGGGATCAGGTGCGCGACCGCCTTCTTCATCACCCGCGCGCTCTTGACCACCTGGGGCAGGAACATCTTGCCCGCGCCGAACAGGTCGCCCACGGTGTTCATGCCCGCCATCAGCGGCCCTTCGATCACCTCGATCGGGCGCGCGTGGGCCAGGCGCGCCTCTTCGGTATCCTCGACCACATGGGCGTCGATCCCCTTGACCAGCGCGTGCTCAAGCCGCCGCGCCACGTCCCAGCCGCGCCATTCCTCGGCCTCTTTCTCGGCCCTGGCATCGGTGCCCTTGAAACTTTCGGCCAGCGCGATCAGCCGCTCGGTCGCTCCCGGATCGCGGTTGAGGATCACGTCCTCGCAGGCCTGGCGCAGAGCCGGGTCGATCGCGTCGTAAACGTCGAGCTGTCCGGCATTGACGATCGCCATGTCGAGCCCGGCCTTGATCGCGTGATAGAGGAACACCGAATGCATCGCCCGGCGCACCGGCTCGTTGCCACGGAACGAGAAGGAGAGGTTGGAGAGCCCACCCGAGCAATGGACGTGGGGGCAGCGCGCCTTGATTTCGGCCACCGCCTCGATGAAATCGAGTCCGTAGCGGTCGTGCTCCTCGATCCCCGTCGCCACCGCGAAGATGTTGGGATCGAAGATGATGTCTTCCGGAGGGAAACCGATCCCGGTGAGCAGCGCGTAGGCACGCTCGCAGATTTCTACCTTGCGTTCGCGGGTGTCGGCCTGGCCCTTCTCGTCGAAGGCCATGACCGCCACCGCCGCACCATAGTCCATGCATTTGCGGGCGTGCTCAAGGAACGCCGCCTCGCCTTCCTTCATCGAGATCGAGTTGACGATCGGCTTGCCCGAAACGCATTTCAGGCCCGCCTCGATCACTTCCCACTTGGAGCTGTCGATCATCACCGGAACCCGGGCGATGTCCGGCTCGGCGGCGATCAGCTTGAGGAAGGTAGTCATCGCCTCGACTGCGTCGAGCAGGCCTTCGTCCATGTTGACGTCGATGATCTGGGCGCCGTTCTCGACCTGCTGGCGCGCAACCTCGACCGCGCGTGCATAGTCGCCCGCCAGGATCAGCTTCTTGAACGCGGCGCTGCCGGTAACGTTGGTGCGTTCGCCGATGTTGACGAACGAGGCTACGTGCTGGGTCATCGCTTCAGGCCGCCATCACGAAGGGTTCGAGACCCGCGAGCCGGGTGCCGACCGGAGGAGTGGGCACCGTGCGGGGCGGCAGGCCGGCGGCGGCCCTGGCGATGGCCGCGATATGCGCCGGGGTCGATCCACAGCAGCCACCCAGCACGTTGACCAGCCCCTGTTCGGCCCATTCGCGCAGCATGGCGGCGGTTTCGGCCGGAAGTTCGTCGTACTGACCCAGCTCGTTGGGCAGCCCGGCGTTGGGATAGACCATGATCAGCGTATCGGCGATCGCGCTGAGGCTGCGCACATGCGGGCGCAGCTGGGCGGCGCCGAAGGAGCAGTTCAGCCCGACTGTCAGCGGCCGGGCATGGCGCACGGCATACCAGAACGCCTCAACCGTGTGGCCCGAAAGGTTGCGGCCCGACAGGTCGGTCAGCGTCATCGACAGCATCAGCGGCACGTCGTGGCCCAGTTCGCGCTCAAGCTGCCTGACCGCCATGATCGCGGCCTTGCAGTTGAGCGTATCGAACACGGTTTCGACCAGGATGAAGTCCGAGCCGCCCTCGATCAGCGCACCGGCCTGTTCGCGATAGACCTCGACCAGGTAATCCCAGTCGATCTCGCGGAAGCCCGGATCGTTGACGTCAGGAGAGAGCGACAGGGTCTTGTTGGTCGGCCCGATCGATCCGGCGACGAACCGTGGGCGCCCGTCCCTGGCGGCGAACTCGTCAGCGACCCGCCGCGCAATTGCCGCGCTTGCGACATTGATCTCGCGCACGAGATGTTCGGCGCCGTAATCGGCCTGGCTGATCCGGTTGGCGGAAAAGGTGTTTACTGAGGCAATATCGGCCCCGGCCTCGAAATAGGCGCGGTGGATGCCCTCGGGGACATGCGGCGCGGTCAGGGCCAGGATATCGTTGTTGCCCTTCTGGTCGTGCGCCAGGCCAAGACTGCCGGCATAGTCGGCTTCGCCCAGGCCAAGCCGCTGGATCTCGGTGCCGAAGCCGCCATCGTTGATCAGGATGCGCTTTGCCGCTTCGGCAAGGAACAGGTCGCGGGCCGAGGTCATCGTGGGCGCACTCCCAGCAGGTGGCAGATCGCATAGCTGAGCTCTGCCCGGTTGAGGGTATAGAAGTGGAACTGGCGCACATCGCCCGCGTAAAGGCGGCGGCACAGCTCTGCGGCGACAGTGGCCGCCACCAGCTGGCGCGCGGCGGGCAGATCGTCGAGACCCTCGAACAGATGCGCGAGCCATGCGGGAACCGCCGTGCCGGTCATCCCCGACATGCGCTGAACCGCGGCGAAATTGCTCACCGGCATGATCCCCGGCACCAGCTCGGCCTTGATTCCTGCCGCGGCGGCAGCATCGCGAAAGCGGAAGAAGGTGTCTGGCTCGAAGAAGAACTGGGTGATCGCCCGGTCGGCCCCGGCATCGATCTTGCGCTTGAGGTTGTCGAGATCGGCCTCGGCGCTGGCGGCCTCGGGGTGGGTCTCGGGATAGGCGCCGACCGAAATCTCGAACGGAGCGATCGCCTTCAGCCCGGCGACCAGATCGGCGGCGCTGGCATAGCCATCGGGCCGGGCCTCGAAGCGGACACCGGCAGTGGGCGGATCGCCGCGCAGCGCGACGATGTGACGCACCCCGATCTGCCAATAGGCGCGCGCGATCGCATCGATCTCGGCGCGGCTGGCATCGACGCAGGTCAGGTGCGCGGCGGCGGGGATGCCGGTTTCGTTGACGATCCTCTCGACCGTGGCGTGGGTCCGCTCGCGGGTCGAGCCGCCTGCGCCATAGGTCACCGAAACGAAGCGCGGATGCAGCGGAGCCAGCGTGGCAATGGCATCCCACAGCGTTTCGGCCATCCGCTCGGTCTTGGGCGGAAAGAACTCGAACGAGACGCCGATATCGCCCTCAAGCCCGGCGAACAGCGGGCTGGCAAGCGCGCGGCGGGTTTCGCTGGTGCTGGTCATGCGGTTGCGGCCTTTCGGTTGGGCTTTGCGGCGGCGGGCAGGCCCGCGCGCCGTCCGGTCCAGATCTTCACGGTCAGGGGCTTGCCGGGCAGTGCCTCGGGCGGAGCGGCAACAAACCCGCTGTCGCTGAGCAGGGCGAGCATCTGTTCGTCGGAAAAGCCGAGCCGGGCATGGGCGTGCTGGCTGCGCAGCTCCTCGCGGTCATGCGCGGCGAAATCGACCACCGCAACCGTGCCGCCCGGCCGGGTGACGCGCGCCGCCTCGCCCAGCACCAATGCCGGATCCTGGGCATAGTGCAGCACCTGATGGAACAGCAGCGTATCGAAGCTCGCCGCAGCAAAGGGCAGAGCGGCGAAATCGCCCTGCACCAGCTCCACCTTTTCGGCCGGCAGGTCCTGCAGGCGGGTGCGCGCGATCCGCAGCATTTCCGGGCTCATGTCGAAGGCGGTGACATGGCGCGCGCGCGGAGCGAACAGCTCGGCCATGCGCCCGGTGCCAGTGCCGACGTCGAGCAGATCGCCCAGTGGGCCGCCGCCCAGCGCGCGGCTTAAAGCGGCTTCGACCGGCCCGTCGGGGGTGTGGAGGCTGCGCAGCGTGTCCCACTCGGCTGCGTGGCGCGCGAAATAGGCTTGCGCGGAATTCTCCCGCGCAGAGCGGATCGCGGCAAGATGGCGGCGGTCCTCGGCGCAGCGCGCGGCGAACTGGGCATCGTCGCGCTCGGCCGCGGCCAGCAGCCGGGCGGCTGCCGCGCCCAGTGGCGGGGCGCGCTCCTCTCCGATCGCGCTGCGCAGGAACACCCACGAACCTTCCTTGCGCCGCTCCGCCAGACCTGCGTCACACAGGATCCGGACATGGCGCGAAACGCGCGGCTGGCTTTGCCCCAGCACCTGGGCCAGTTCGCCCACCGCCAGCTCCATATGCGCGAGCAGCCGCACGATCCGCAGGCGCGTGGTGTCGGCAAGGGCCCGCAAGGTCGGTTCGATCCGCATCGGGGCATCATATAAAGATATCTTTATATCCAATCAACCAGCATATCGGATACCGGCGGCATGCAGGCGCTTGGCTTCTTCGAAACCTCGGCTTAGACTGTTTGTCGACGCGGGGCCACGCCCTGTTTGACAACCTTGAGGGGTCATCGAAATGAGGAAGATTGCAGTTCTCGCCATGTCCGCCGCCGCAGCCCTGGCGCTGGCCGGTTGCGGCAAGTCCGAAAGCGCCAAGGATGGCGCCGAGGCTGACAATGTCGAAATGCCGGCCGAGGAGGCCGTGACCGACGTCGACGCCACGCCTGCCGCCGATGCCTCGGCCGAGCCGGGCGCCGATGCCGGGGCCCCGGCTCCCGCAGCAACCTGACTATCGCCGCGAAGCAATCACCGAGGGCGGGCGGTTTTCCGGACGGAGAGCCGCCCGCTTTTCCTTTGCCGGCAAGGTGCTATCCTGCGGTCATGACCCGCACACCCATCTTGATCGCGCTCGCCCTGCTCGCCGCCTGCGGCAAGGCCGACAACGAACCCGGCCCGGGAGGGGTAACGGTGGGTGAGGCCAAAGCGCTCGACGATGCGGCCGAAATGATCGAGCAGCAGCGCCTTCCGCCCGAAGCGGTTCCGGCCCCCCGTGCCACGCCTGCCCAGACAAAACCAAAGTCCCCCGGTTGATTTTCCCGGGCACCGGCCTATCGCCTTAAGCGAGCGGTTAAGAATACTGGGAGTCGGCTTGATGGGCATGCTTGAAGGCAAGGTTGTCGCGGTTACCGGCGCGGGACGCGGGGTGGGGCGCGAAATCGCGCTGTTGTGCGCCCGCCACGGCGCTGCGGTCGTGGTCAACGATCCCGGCGTGGGCGGTGGCGGCGAAGGCGGTGATGCCGGGCCTGCGCAGGAAACCGTCGACGTCATCGTCGCGGCGGGCGGCCGGGCCCATGCCAACCTTGCCAGCGTTGCCGATCCGGCGGGCGCAACCTCGATCGTCGAGGACGCGGTGCAGCGCTTTGGCCGGATCGATGCGGTGGTCAACAACGCGGGCATCCTGCGCGATGCGATCTGGCACAAGATGAGTTTCGAGGATTGGCGCGCGGTGATCGACGTGCACCTCAACGGCGCGTTCCTGGTTTCCAAGGCCGCGACGCCCTATTTCCGCGAGCAGCAATCGGGCAGCTTCATCCATTTCACCAGCACCAGCGGGCTGATCGGCAATATCGGCCAGGCCAATTACAGCGCCGCGAAGCTTGGCATCGTCGGCCTGTCGCAGTCGATCGCGCTCGATATGGCCCGCGCAGGGGTGCGCTCCAACTGCATCGCCCCCTTCGCCTGGAGCCGCATGACCGCCTCGATCCCCGCCGAAACGCCTGAGCAAAAGGAACGGGTCGAGCGGCTCAAAACGATGAGCGCCGACAGGATCGCGCCGCTGGTGGTCTATCTTGCCTCGGACGCCAGCAAGGACGTGTCGAACCAGATTTTTTCGGTCCGCAAGAACGAGATCGTGCTGTTCGGCAAAACGCGTCCGGTGCGCTCGATGACCAAGATCGAAGGCTGGACCCCCGAGACGATTGCCGACGAGCTGATCCCCAGCTTCAAGCCCAGCATGGCACGCGCCGACGAGGTTTCGGCCCATGTCTTTCCCTATGACCCGATCTGAGGCCTGGCCTATGAATCCCGGAATGGACCCCGAGGTCTTCGAGCAATTCATCGAGCAGCTTGAGCGCTATGTGCGCGAACGGCTGATCCCCGCCGAACGCGAGGTGATCGAGGCCGACGAGATTCCACCCGCGATCGTGCAGGAAATGCGCGAGATGGGCCTGTTCGGGCTGACCATGCCCGAGGAATACGGTGGCGCGGGGATGAACATTACCCAGTATGCGCGGACCATCCATGCGCTGTCCTATGCGGCTCCGGCCTTTCGCTCGCTCATTTCGATCAACATCGGCATGGTCTGCTCGGCGCTCAAGAACGGCGGTACCGATGCGCAGAAGGCCGAGTGGCTGCCGCGCCTTGCGGCGGGAGAGATCGCCTGTTTCGGGCTGACCGAACCCGGATCCGGATCGGATTCGGCGGGGATGCAGACCACTGCGGTGAAAAGCGGCAACGGCTGGGTTCTCAACGGCACCAAGCGCTACATCACCAATTCGCCCCATGCCCGCCTCGCGCTGATCATGGCCCGCACTACCAAGGAAAACCTGCCCAAGAACGCGCATGTTTCCGCCTTCCTTGTCCCCACCGAGACGCCCGGCGTGGCGATCGGCAAGAGCGACAGGAAGATGGGCCAGTCGGGCGCGCATATTGCCGATGTCATCATGGAGGATGTGCGTCTGCCCGCCGATGCCTTGCTGGGGCTGGAAGAGGGCAAGGGTTTCAGCTTTGCGATGCAGAGCCTCGACAACGGGCGGATTTCGGTTGGCGCGATGGCCACGGCGATGGCACGGCGTGCGCTCGATTCGGCGATTCGCTATGCCAACGAGCGCAAGGCCTTTGGTGAACCGATAGCCAATTTCCAGTTGATCCAGCAGATGCTCGCCGAAAGCGAGATCGAGATCTACGCCGCCGAAGCGATGATGAAGGACGTTACCGCCCGCGCCGACGCGGGCGAGAATGTGCTGCGCAAGGCCGCTGCCTTCAAGGTCTTCGCCAGCGAGATGTGCGGCCGCGTGGTCGACCGGGTGGTGCAGGTCTATGGCGGCGCGGGCTATCTTGCCGAATACGATGCCGAACGCTTCTTCCGCGATGCCCGGGTGCTTCGGATCTACGAAGGCACCACCCAGATTCTCCAGCTCCAGATCGCCAAGCACATGCTGCGCGAATGGGCGGCGCAGGGCTGACGCCGTGTACGACCTGCTCTCCGGCCTGAAGATCATCGAGGTTTCGAGCTTCGTCGCCTCGCCCACCGCCGGGCTCTACTGCGCGCAGCTCGGCGCCGAGGTGGTGCGGGTCGATCACAAGGCCGGCGGCCTCGATTACGATCGCTACATGACAACGCGCGAGGGACGCTCGCTGTCGTGGGAAAACCTCAACCGGGCCAAGAAGTCGGTGGCGCTCGATCTTCAGGTGCCGGAGGGGCGCGAATTGCTGGCTGAGCTGGTGCGCCAGACCGGGCAGATGATCACCAACCTGCCGCTGAACAGCTTCCTCAGCCACGAGAAGCTGGCCGAGGGGCGGCCCGATCTGGTCTCGGTGCGGATCATGGGCTGGCACGACGGGCGCCAGGCGATGGATTTCACGGTCAACGCCGCCTCGGGCTATCCGCTGATGAACGGTCCGGCCGATTGGGACCCGGCCACCGCACCGCCGGTCAACCAGGTGCTGCCGGCCTGGGATTTCATCACCGGGGCCTATTGCGCCTTTGCCATGTTGGCGGGCCTAAGGCACCGCGACCAGACCGGCGAGGGCGTCGAAATGCGTGTCCCGCTGGGCGACGTTGCAATCGGCACCATGGCCAATGCCGGGGCGATGGCCGAGATGCTCTATCGCGGAGGTGACCGCGAACGCCTGGGCAATGCGATCTGGGGCTCGTTCGGGCGCGATTTTCTGAGCCGCGACGACAAGCGCTTCATGGTCGCCGCGCTTACGCCGAAACAGTGGACTGCTCTGGTGGATGCCTTTGGCGTGGGCGAGGAACTGGCCGCGATCGAAGCCAGGCTGGGGGTGAGCTTCGCTTCCAGCGAACATAACCGCTTCGTCAATCGCGACGAGCTGTTTGCCCTGTTCCAGCGCGCCGCCGACCGGTTCGACTATGCCGAGCTTGCCGTACGCCTGACCAAAGCGGGGGCGACCTTCGAGCGCTACCGAACGATGTTCGAGGCTGCCAATGACCCCGTGCTGGTATCAGACAACCCGCTGTTCGGGCCTTCACCCGCCAACCCCAGCGGTTTTGCCTATCCGGCGACCCGCTCGTTTGCCAATCTCCCGGGACACGAACCGGGAGATCCCCGCCCCGCGCCCTATCTGGGCGAGCACAGCGAAGAGGTGCTGGCCGAGCGGCTCGGCCTGTCTTCGGGTGCGATCGCCCGGCTGATCGATCGCGGTATTGTTGCCACTTCGGACAAGGAAACCAAATGACCCTTCGCCGCGCCGCCATCGTCGCCCCGATCCGCACCGCCGTCGGCAAGTTCGGCGGCAGCCTTGCGCCGCTCACCGCCGGGCAGCTTGGGGCTACGATCCTCAAAGCCCTGATCGAACGGACCGGGATCGATCCCTCGCGGGTCGACGACGTGATCTTCGCCCAGGGCTATGGCAACGGCGAAGCGCCCTGCATTTCGCACTGGTCGTGGCTGCTCGCGGGCTTTCCCGAGGAAGTGCCGGGCTATCAGCTTGACCGGCGCTGCGGCTCGGGCCTGCAGGCGATCGTCAACGCGGCGATGATGATCCAGACCGGCACTTCGGACGTCGTGGTGGCGGGCGGCTGCGAGAGCATGTCGAACGTCGAGCATTACAGCACCGAAATCCGCAAGGGCCTGCGCGCGGGCAACCTGACGCTGCACGACCGACTGACCAGAGGCCGGGTGATGAGCCAGCCGATCGAGCGCTATGGCGTGATCTCGGGGATGATCGAGACCGCCGAGAACCTGGCGAAGGACTGGGCGATCAGCCGCGAGGCATGCGATGCCTATGCCGTGCGCAGCCACCAGCGCGCCGCCGCAGCCTGGGCCGAGGGCAAGTTCGCGGATGAGCTGGTCCCGGTCGAAATCCCTCAGAAAAAGGGCGACCCGGTGATCTTTGCGCACGACGAGGGTTACCGCGCCGATGCCAGCATGGAAACGCTGGGCAAGCTCCGGCCGCTGGAAGGCGGGGTGGTGACCGCGGGCAATGCCAGCCAGCAGAACGACGCCGCAGCGGCCTGTCTGGTGGTGGCAGAGGACAAGCTGGAGGAACTGGGGCTCGAGCCGATCGCCTGGTTCCATTCGTGGGCGGCGGCAGGGTACGATCCGGCGCGGATGGGCTATGGTCCTGTTCCGGCGACCGAGCGGCTGTTTGCCCGCAATGGCTTGTCCTGGAGCGATATCGGCCTGATCGAGCTCAACGAGGCCTTCGCCCCGCAGGTGCTCGCCTGCCTCAAGGGTTGGGGCTGGGCCGACGATGATGGCCGCCACGAGATTCTCAACGTCAACGGTTCCGGGATCTCGCTCGGGCATCCGATCGGGGCGACGGGCGGGCGGATCCTCGCCAACCTGACCCGCGAGATGCAGCGCCGCGATGTGCGCTATGGGCTCGAGACGATGTGCATCGGCGGGGGGCAGGGGATCGCGGCGGTGTTCGAGAGGGCATGAGCCTCGATTTCGCCCATGTGCTAGGGGCGGCCCGGGGCTATCGCGATCAGGCGCGGGCTGCGGCTGAACATATCGATCCCGCCCATCAACGTGCCCATCATGGCCTGGCCTGGATTGCCACCAGCGTTGCTGCGCTGGAATCGGTGGCCGAATGGCTGCACGTCAATAACGGTGGGAGCGGGCTGGACCGGCGGGTTGCACACCTGGCCTTTGCCGAAACCCTGGGTCAGCTGGTCGGCGGATTGCCGATGGGACAGAACGAGCTGCTGCGCCCCGGCGACCTGGGCCTGAGTCAGGCCGCGTCCGATCTGGCCCACGCCTGCCGCGATCTGATCGAGGCCGATCATGCGGCGGCCCGTGCCGATGTGGCGGGTGCTCTCGCTGCGGGCCAATGGCCGTCGGAAACCCTGCACGACGCCGAACTGGACACGATCCGCGACCAGTTCCGTCGCTTCACCGAAGCGGAAATCTTGCCGCATGCGCACCGCTGGCATCTCGCCAACGCGCTGATCCCCGATGCAACCGTGCAAAAGATGGCCGCGCTGGGCACCTTCGGCGCGACCATCCCCGAACAGTTCGGCGGGCTTGGCCTTGGCAAGCTGGTCATGTGTGTGATCACCGAGGAATTGTCGCGCGGGTGGATCGGCGCGGGATCACTCGGCACCCGCAGCGAGATCGCGGGCGAACTGATCGCCGCATCCGGCACGGCGGAGCAGCAGGCGCGCTGGCTGCCCGCGATCGCCAGCGGCGCGGTGTTGCCTACCGCGGTCTTTACCGAGCCCGATGTCGGCTCCGACCTTGGATCGCTGCAAACACGCGCCCGTTTTGAGGGCGGCCGCTGGGTGATCGACGGGGCCAAGACCTGGATTACCCACGCCAGCCGCAGCGATCTGATGACCCTGCTGTGCCGCACCCGGACCGATACCGCAGGCTATGCCGGGCTGTCGATGCTGCTGGTCCCCAAGCCGCGCGGGAATGGGGACGATCCCTTTCCGGCGGAAGGGATGAGCGGCAGCGAAATCGAAGTGCTCGGCTATCGCGGGATGCGCGAATATGCGCTGCAGTTCGATGCGATGGAGGCACCCGGCGATGCTCTGCTTGGCGGGGAAGAGGGCCAGGGCTTCAAGCAGCTGATGCGCACTTTCGAGGCGGCGCGGATCCAGACCGCCGCGCGCGCGGTAGGCGTTGCCCGGCGCGCAATCGAGCTGGGGATCGGTTATGCCATGCAGCGCAAGCAGTTTGGCAAGGCGCTGATCCATTTCCCGCGCGTTGCCGACAAGCTGGCAATGAGCCTGGCCGATTTCGTGCTGGCGCGCGAGCTGACCTATGCCGCAGCCCGGGCCAAGGACACCGGCAAGCGCTGCGATATCGAGGCCGGGATGGCCAAGCTGCTGGCCGCCCGCGCCGCCTGGTCCAACGCCGATGCCGCGCTGCAGATCCACGGCGGCAACGGCTATGCGCTGGAATTCGAGATCAGCCGGGTGCTGTGCGATGCGCGTATCCTCAATATCTTTGAGGGCGCGGCGGAAATCCAGGCCCAGGTGATCGCGCGCGGGCTGCTCGAGGGGCGCAACTGATGGGGGACTGGCAAGCCTGGGTCGGGCGCGAGGAACTGCGCCGCGACCGGATCGACGAAGGCCATTTTTCGCGCTGGCTGGCGACGCTGGACCGTACGGCCCCGGCGGGCGGCGCTGTGCCGCAGGGGTTCCATTGGTGCCTGTGTCTGCCCGATGCGCCAACCGCGGTGCTGGGCGAGGACGGCCACCCCTTGCGGGACGAGAGTCCGGACTGCTTCCTGCCGCCCCTGCCGCTGCCGCGCCGCATGTGGGCATCGAGTACGGCCGAATTTGTCGCCCCGCTGCATCCGGGCGAAGCGGTGTCGCGCCGCTCGCGGATCCTGTCGATCACCGAAAAGGCTGGCGCGTCGGGGCCGTTGGTCTTCGTCGCCATCGCGCACGAGACGCAAGGTGAGGCGGGCCTGGCGGTGCGCGAAGTGCAATCGCTGGTCTATCGCGCTCCCGCCGGGCCCGGCACGCCGCCGGCCCCGCCGGAACCTGGCGAGACCTGTTTCGATCCCTCGGCATGGTCAGCGCATCGCGCGCTGGTGCCATCCGAAACGCTGCTGTTCCGGTTTTCCGCGCTGACCTTCAACAGCCACCGCATCCACTACGACCTGCCCTATGCTGCGGATCGCGAGAACTATCGCGGGCTGGTTGTCCACGGGCCGCTCACGGCAAGCCTGCTGCTCGATCTGGCGCAGCGCGAACTCGGCGACAACGCCCTGAAAAAATTTGAATTTCGCGGGATTTCTCCGGCGATATGCGGTGAAATGCTGCATCTCGTGCTGCGCAGCACGGGTGCAGCAAATGCTGCGGGCGAAAGTGCAGCATTCGAGCTGGGCGCGTTTGCCGCCGATGGCCGTCAGGTGATGAGCGCCAGCGCTTCGCTCTAATCGAGCCGGACCTTTCCGCGCCCTGCCTTGACCGCGCCGCGCCGCTTCTTGCCTGCGAGACGTTCGGTCTTGCCGACCCGGTTGAGCCGGCTCTTGACGCGCGTTTCGGGCAGATCGAAGGCCTGTTCGATCAGCGCGGCCAGGCGTTCGCGCGCGTCCTGGCGGTTGGCCTCTTGGGTGCGAAAGCGCTGGGCTGTCAGGACCAGTTCGCCCTTTGCGGTCATCCGGCTTCCGGCCAGCTGTTTGAGCCGCGCAAAGACCTCCACCGGCAGGCGCAGCGCGTAGATGTCGAGCCGCACCTGCACCGCGCTCGCCACCTTGTTGACGTTTTGCCCGCCCGGCCCCGATGCGGCGATGAAGCTCTCGCTCACCAGTGCCAGCGCGCGGGCCGTTGCATCATGTGCCGAGAGCGACATCGCCAAACCCAAGCGCGGCAAAATCGGTCGGGATCGGGGCTGTGGCCGAGATCGGCGGCTTGCCTTCACGCATGACGACAAGGGCGCGGGCGTGGAGCATGGTCCGCCTCGCTCCGGTGCCGTCACCGTAAACCGGATCGCCCACCAGCGCGTAACCAAGGCCGGCCTTGGCATGAATGCGGATCTGATGGGTGCGGCCCGTCTCCGGGCGGAACTCGATCAGGGTCATCCCTGCGCGCTCGGCCAGCTTGCGCCAGTGGGTTACCGCGGGCTTGCCCTTCTTCGCCGCGATCATGTGCCAGCCAGCTCGCGCGGTGCTGACCTTCGCCAGAGACAGGGCAATCGTGCCCTCCTCCCCGGCAACCGGACCGGCGACCAGGCCGAGATAGACCTTCTCGACCTGGCGCGCCTCGAACGCGGCGTTGAAGCGCTTGAGCGCCTTGGGATTGCGGGCCAGCAGCAGGCAGCCCGAAGTATCGGTATCGATCCGGTGGACCGGCACCGGAGCGCGCTGAAAGCCCAGCTTGAGCTCCTCGGCACGGTCCTCAAGGCTGGGACCACCCGCGCGCGGGCGTTCGATCGGCAGACCGGCGGGTTTGTCGATTACCAGTGCCTCGGCGTCTTCATAGAGGATCGTCAGCGCGCTCATGCCAGGGCTGCCGCGATCCGCCGGACGGCCTCGGAAAGCTGTGCTTCGCTCGCCGCGAAAGAGATGCGGAACCCGTCCTTGCCGCCGAAAGCCGAAGCGGCAACCACCGCCACCCCGTGCTCGAGCAGGTGCAGGCAAAGGGCCTCGTCGTCGCCGAAGCGGGCGATGTGAGGGGAGGCATCGATCATGCAGTAGAACGCGCCATCGGGGACCGGGCACGACAACCCGGGGATGGCATTGATCGCGGCCACCACCATGTCGCGCCGCGCGCGGTAGGTTTCGCACCAACCAGCCAGAAAATCCTGCGGCCCTTCGAGCGCCGCCACCGCCGCCGCCTGGCTGATCGAGCAGGGATTGCCAGAGGAATGCGATTGCAGCCGCCCCATCGCTTTGACCAGCCATTCCGGTCCGGCGGCCAGACCGATGCGAAAACCCATCATCGCGTGGCTTTTCGACACGCCGGATACGGTCAGAACCTGCCCGGCCAGCTCGGGGCAGACCGCGGCCAAAGTCGCATGGCGCCCAGGCAGGTAGCGCAAGGGGGCATAGATATCGTCGGACAGCACCATCACCCGGGGACGGCGTGCCAGCACCGCGCCCAGCATCGCCAGATCCTGCGCCGAATAAATCGAGCCGGTGGGATTGCCCGGGCTGTTGATCAGCAGCCAGCGGGTGCGCGGGGTGATCGCGGCCTCAAGCTGCGCGGGGGTGATCCGGTATCCGCTGGCGGCTTCGGTGTGAAGCGGCACCACTTCGGCCCCGGCGAAGCGCACGATCTCGGGATAGCTGACCCACCACGGGGCCGGGATCAGCACTTCATCGCCCGGATCGAGCGTGGCGAGCAGCGCGTGGAAGATCGCCTGTTTCCCCCCCGCGCTGACGATCACCTGACTGGCAGGCACCGCGATCCCCAGATCGCGCCCATAGTGCAGCGCGGCGGCTTCGCGCAGTCGCTGTGTGCCCGGTACCGCAGTATAGCGCGTATCGCCGGCATCGAGCGCGGCGTGGGCTGCGGCGATCACATGGGGCGGGGTGGCAAAATCGGGTTCGCCCACCGAGAGCGAGACGATATCGCGCCCGGCCGCCCGCAGTTCAAAAGCACGGTCGGTCATCGCCGTGGTTCGCGAGGGCGCAATCCGCTCAAGGGCCCGGGATATGGTCATGCCAGATTCGCTTCCATTAGCCCGCGCAGGGCATTGCCGATCAGGAATCCACCCGCAAGATCATCAAGGGTCAATTCCGCTTCGCGGGCCCGTCCGGATTCGATTAGCGAGCGGCGCAGCACCCCCGGCAGCAGCCCCAGCGCCAGCGGCGGGGTCAGTAAGATGCCCTCGCGTTCGACGAACAGGCTGGTGAAGCTGCCCTCGGTCAGCAGACCGTCATCGCGCAGGAACAGTGCCTCATCGCAGGCTGCCGCATGGGCTGCCTTGAGCCCGCCCTCATAGAAGCCACGGTCGCTGGTCTTGTGGCGCAGGCGCCAGTCGCCCGGATCGACCGGAAGGCGCAGCACCGCGCAGCGCAGCGGCTTGGCCAAGGGAGCGGGCGGTTCGCTCAGCTCCAGGCTGTAGGCGCCGCTGCGCGAAGCCAGCAGCCGCAGCCGGG
>JAKOWQ010000113.1 GCA_029781465.1 Pseudomonadota bacterium | reverse complement strand
GCTCAAGATCATGGCCCGGCGCGAGAACACCGGCCTTGCCGCGCTGATCGACGCCAGCCGCCTGACCCGCGCGCCGACCTGCAGCGACCTTGGGTTCGCACTCGGCCCCCGGATCAACGCCGGAGGGCGCGTGGGCGAAGCGAGCCTGGGGGTGCGGCTGCTGACTACCGGCGACAGCGACGAGGCCCGGGACATCGCCGCCCGGCTTTCCGCGCTCAACGAGGAACGCCGGGCGATCGAGGCCGAGGTTCAGGAGGCCGCCGAGGCCCAGCTTGCCGCGCAGCACAACCGGGCGGTTCTGACCCTTGCCGGACGCGGCTGGCACCCTGGCGTGATCGGGATCGTTGCCGGACGGATCAAGGAGAAGACCGGCAAACCCACGCTGGTGATCGCGCTCGACGCCGACGAGGCCGGCAACGGCAAGGGTTCGGGTCGCTCGATCACGGGTGTCGACCTTGGCGCCGCGATCATCGCCGCACGCGAACACGGGTTGCTGCTCGCGGGCGGCGGGCACGCCATGGCGGCGGGGCTGACAGTCGCCCCCGGAGCGGTCGATGCCCTGGGCGATTGGCTCGACGAACGTCTTGGCACCGCCGTCGCCCGGGCCGCCGCAAACCAGGCGATGCTGCTCGATCTCTCGATCGCCCCGGGCGGCCTGGTGCCCTCGCTGGTCGAGGCGATGGAAAGCGCCGGACCGTTCGGAGTGGGCTGGCCCGCGCCACGCGTGGCGGTGGGGCCGGTGCGGCTGATCAAGGCCGACGTGGTCGGCACGGATCATCTGCGGCTGATCGTGCGCGGCGAAGATGGCGCAAGCTTCAAGGCGATCGCTTTTCGCGCCGCCAACAGCGAAATGGGCCAAACCCTGCTGCGCGCGGCGCCCCAACGGCGGCTGTGGCTGGCAGGCCGCGCCAAGATCGACGACTGGGGCAATCGCCCCGCGGCGGAGCTCCATCTGGAGGATGCCGCCTTCGCCGACTGAAACAATCTTTCGCTCGGGACTTGACCCTTCCCCCGCCCTTGCCTAAAGGCCCGGCCCTACCCCGGCGCAGCCGGTGTGGCCCCTTCGTCTAGAGGCCTAGGACGCGGCCCTTTCACGGCTGAAACACGGGTTCGATTCCCGTAGGGGTCACCACCAGCCGCGCCGGGGTTGTTTGCTTTCGACCAGGTCCCTTGCAAGGCCCCTTCGTCTAGCGGTCCGGACGCGGCCCTCTCACGGCTGAAACACGGGTTCGATTCCCGTAGGGGTCACCAGTCAAGCGGTTTATCACGTTGTTTTTACGCGGAAATTTAAAACACCCCTGAAATTGATACCACAGGCGTTCCCACATTTACTGTGGGCCGGGATGATATGGCTCGGGACGCAGCGGGACCGAATCTGTGCTCGGGTAGGAATTAGTCGAGCAATTTTTGTCCAAATTGTTGAAGAAGCTGCCATGGCGGGCATGGAGCAAACGAAGAACATGGCGAGAGGGATTGCGGGGGACTGGTCCGACCGAGGCCGCCCGCCGATACGAATTGGACGTTAGCCGGTCCGGCTATCGCTCGAATAGCTCGCGTCCCAGAACGTCCCCTCGTCGCGGGTCAACTTTTCCAATTCGTCGCGAATGCCACCAAGCGAGCTGAGCGCGAAACTCGGCGCAATCCAAATGAACAGTCCGACGACCATCGCGGCGAAAGCTAAATCGCTATCCGTCTCTATCGGGAGCGACATGGACGGATTGAAGTGGAATAGAACTGCGAGGGGAACCGACACGATGCCCGCCATGAAAATTGACAACACCAATGCAAGAGCGATGGTCAGGAGCATTGATCGCAGAACGATGAAACCGGCCTTCCACTTCGCATATCCAGTAAGCGACAACAGGCCCCAATAGGCTCGCCAACTGCGCTCGCCGTGACGCATTTCGCTATATCGCTCGATTTGCTCGTTTGATTCAGCCACCGGCCTATCTGCCCACTTCCACCGATACTGCTACTGCCTACCCGACAACTCCTTAGCATTCCGCTAAATCGAAGATGACGCCTTTGC
>JAKOWQ010000096.1 GCA_029781465.1 Pseudomonadota bacterium | reverse complement strand
GAGTGGATTGCCGCCAGCCGCCGCAAGGCCGCCTGATCGTCAGTCTGGAAACGTCTCAACCGTCTCCATCCCGGCTTCGCGGGCAATTACCGGACGATAGCCCAGTTCGCGCTCTGCCTTGGCGGTGCTCAGGGTCACCTCTACCCCTACCGTGCCGTATTCCTGTCCACCGATTGGCGGATGGAACCGGCCCCTGCTGAGCCGAGCCAGCAAATCGCCGACCCGTGCCAGTGCAGCAACGACGCTGCGTGGCACCGCCTTTTCCGGGGGCGCGATCCCCGCGTGCTCAAGCAATTGCGAAACAAAGCCGCGAAATTCCACCGGCGCTCCATCGGTAATGAAATAGGCCTCGCCCCCGCGTCCCTTTTCCAGCGCCAGCACGATTCCTTCGACAACATTGTCGATATGCGCGGTCGAAGTGAGATAGCGCCCGCCTCCGATCCACACGAGCTTGCCACTGCGCGCAGCCGCCGCCAGCTGCGGCAAGGCGGTGGTGTCGTCCCTCCCCCATACGAAGCGAGGCCGCACCGCCACCACCGGGCATTGCGGTGAATTGAGGTCGATAGCCGCTCGCTCGGCCGCAGCCTTGCTGGCGGAATAGCTCCCGGCATGGCGCGCGGGGATTGGTGCAGTTTCATCTGCCATCACCAACGGCTGTCCGTCGAGCAGGACGGCTTCGGTGCTGACATGAACCGCGCGACCGATTCCGGCGGTGCGGGCAGCGGTGAAAACGTTACGGGTCCCGGCAAGGTTGGTGTGGTGCTGGCTCGCCTCGAACGCGCCATGGCCGGTATCGGCAGCCGCGTGAACCAGCCGGTCGCACCTGGCCATACCCTTGACCAGGCTTTCCGGATCGAGGATGTCGCCCCTGACCGTATGGGCTCCAAGGGCCTCGAGCTTCGCGGCTGAAACGGGGCTGCGGGCCAGGGCAACCACCCGGTGCCCGTCGCGCACCAATCGCCGGATCAGGTTGCGCCCGATATAGCCGCTGCCGCCGGTGACGAAGACTGTATTGGTCATGCTTGTCCCCCTCATCCCTTTCTGAACGGCGTGCGCTGGTCGAGCCACAGCCGATCAGTGCTCACCCCAGCGCGCTCGCGCTCAAGGAAGTCCGCAACTGCTGCGCGAAAACCCGAGTGGGCGATCCAGTGTGCCGACCAGGTTTCGACCGGCTCGTAACCCCGAGCCAACTTGTGCGGGCCTTGCGCCCCGGCCTCGACCCGCCCAAGCCCCAGCGCGATCGCCGCCTCGATCGCTTGATAATAGCACAGTTCGAAGTGGAGAAAGGGCCGGTCCTCCACCGCGCCCCAGTAGCGCCCGTAGAGCGCATCGGGGCCAATGAAATTGAGCGCCCCGGCGATCGCTCGACCCTTGTCGTGGGCCAGCATCAGCAGGATGCGGCCCGCCATGCGCTCCCCCAGGAGGGAAAAGGCCTCGCGGGTCAGGTAAGGTCGACCCCATTTTCGCGCGCCGGTATCCTGGTAGAATCCCCAGAACGCATCCCAATGGTGTTCGCGGATCGCTGAGCCGTTCAGCACCTCGATCTCCAGTCCCAGCCGGGCCGCCTCGCGCTCCTTGCGGATCGCCTTGCGCTTGCGCGACGAAAGCGCGCCGAGGAAATCGTCGAAACAGCGATAATCGCGATTGAACCAGTGGAACTGGATGTCGCTGCGCAGCAACCATCCGGCACGCTCGAAATACGGCAATTGCTCCGGCGCGATGAAGGTGGCGTGGGCGGAGGACAGGCCGTTGTCCATGCAAAGCTGTTCGGCGGCGCGCAGCAGGGGCAGGGCCAACGCCTCATCCGCGAGCAGCAGCCGCGGGCCGGTCGCCGGGGTGAAGGGCACCGCGATCTGCAACTTGGGATAGTATGATCCGCCAGCGCGATGCCAGGCATCTGCCCAGGCGTGATCAAACACATATTCGCCCTGGCTGTGGTCCTTGAGCCAGGCCGGCAGCGCGGCGGCGAGGCGGCCCGCGCTGTCCGCGATCACCAGCGGAGCCGGGGTCCAGCCGGTGCCCGGGCCGACGCTGCCCGAATCTTCCAGCGCGGTAAGAAAGGCATGCGAAAGGAATGGATTGCCACCGGCCAACGCATCCCATTCGGCTGGCGCCAGTTCACCGACCGCGCGGGCGACGCGGGCCTCGATCACGCCAGCCCGGCGCCTTCGGCGATCGGCGCGTCGGCGTACTCGTCCGCGCGTTCGCGGTGCTCGGCGCTGCGCACGGTCCAGGTCAGTACTGGCAGGCCCCGGCGGCGCTGCGCGGCTGCGAAGCGGCTGGGCAGGTCGCGGATGTCATAGGCAAGAAAGTCGGGACGGGCGTGCCACAGCGAAAGGCGCCGCCGGATCATGCCGGGCAAGGCCTTGCCGTTTTCCTCGGTCACCACCAGCCCGCGCACGGTCAGCGGCGAATGATCGGCAAACCAGCGCACGATCCGGGGATCGAAGCTCATCACCGCGTGCTTGCCCTGATAACCCTCAAGCACCCGGCGCACCGCCATGCAGGTGGTGGAAACCCGGCGCAGCTCATCCTTGGGTGACTTGATTTCGATCAGCAGCGGAACCTTTCCGCCAATCTGGTCAAGCACGGCACGCAATGTGGGGATCGTGTCGCTGCCACCGGAAAGCACGATCCGGCCCAGTTCCTCAGCCGTGCGCCGCGCCACCGGGCCGTGCTCGGCCGTCAGGCGGGAAAGCTCGGCATCGTGGAACACCATCGCCTGCCCGTCGTAGGAGCGCTGGACATCGCATTCGATCCCCATTCCTCGCCCGATCGCGGCAGCGAAGGCGGCGGGGGAGTTTTCCGGCAGGCCGGGGCCGTGCAGCCCGCGATGGGCATAGTCCCACTCGCCCAGCCAGGCCACCCTGGCCGGATCGGGAGCCGGCGCGCGCCAGCGGTCAAGCAGGCTTAACGGCAACGATCGCGTCCACTTCGACCGCGACGCCCAGCGGCAGGCTGGGCACGCCGACCGCGCTGCGGGCATGCTTGCCGGCGTCGCCGAACACCGCGACCATCAGTTCCGAGGCGCCATTGGCAACCTTGGGCTGATCGGTGAAATCGGCGGCTGAATTGATGAAGGCTCCCAGCTTGACCACGCGTTCGACCCGGTCGAGCGAACCAAGCGCGGCCTTGAGCTGGGCCAGGATCATCAGGGCGCAGGCGCGCGCGCCTTCGACCCCCTGTTCCAGGCTGAGGTCTTCGCCGAGCCGCCCCTTGAGCAATTGCCCGCCGACGATCGAAACCTGCCCCGAAACGTGGGCAAGGCCGCCAGCCACCACCACCGGAACATAGGCCGCGACCGGCGCGGCGGCTTCGGGAAGAACGATGCCGAGTTCGGCGAGATGGGCTTCGATGCTCATGTTTTCATCCTACAATCGCGAAAGCAGCCAGGGCAAGGCATGCTCCCAGGTGTCGATCCGGGCGTGGGCGTGGCCCGCCTCGAACCCGCAGTTGATATGCGGCGCCAGGCTGGGCTCGCCGCACAGATGCAGCCGGTCGATATGCGGCACATGCTCGGCCGCCGATCCGTGATGCTGGGCCAGATCGTCGATGAACACCGCCTTGGAGGGCCGGTACTGGTCGATGATCGCCTGCAGGGCCGGGCCCTTGGGACCCTGATTGGTAAAGACCGGAAAGTCGATCCCGTGTTCGGCCAGTTGGCGCCGCCGCGCCTCGTTGTGCCGGTCGGCCAGGTTGGTAAGGATCACCACATCGGCCTGAGCGGCAAGCTGGTTGATCGCGCCGACCGCCCCCGCGATCGGGGTCTGGCGGTGCATCTCATTGTCGAAGAACAGGCCAAGCAGCCGCCAGATCTCGGCTGGTTCGACCGGCTCCCCGCTCACCTTGTCGCGGATCGCGTGCGAGAAATCGTTGCCGATCAGCTTGAACGAAACCGGCTGGGTCTCGTCCAACCATTGTCCGAAGGGCACGATCATGTGCAGCAGCACTTCGTCGCAATCGCTGATGATAAGCGGCTTCGCCATCGCCCTAGAGCCTTTCCCGCGCGGCGATCAACTCGCCCGGTTCGACCCCAAGCGCCGCGCTGGCGGCCAGCAGATCGGGTTCGTGCGCGGCCAGGAAATCGAACACGGCGCCCAGTGTGGCGGGATCGCCTAGCCCTGCGCGCAGCGCTTGGGGCGAAAGTCCGGTCAAGGCCAACAGCCGCCCCGCGCGCGCCTCCTCGCCCAGCACCCAGCCGAGCGCCTTCAGCGCCAGGGTGGCTGGATCGGCAGCCGGGGATTGGGGTTCACGAAGAATTGTCAGTCTCACCTGCAAAGCGTAGGGCTGCGCTCATGGCAAAGCGCATCCTCGTTGTCGAGGACAACGACCTCAACCGCAAGCTGTACTGCGACGTGCTGCGCAGCCAGGGCTATGCCGTGGAACCCTGTGCGGATGGCCTGGACGCGCTCGATGCGGCGCGCCAATTCGTCCCCAACCTCATCATCATGGACATCCAGCTGCCCAATGTTTCCGGGCTTGACCTGATCGAGGCGGCCAAGGCCGACGCCACCCTGCGCCCGATCCCGGTGCTGGCCGTCACCGCCTATGCCGGCAAGGGCGACGAGGAACGGATCCGCGATGCCGGCGCGGAAGGCTATCTGGCCAAGCCGGTGTCGATCGGGCCGTTCATGGCCGCGGTTAAGGGGCTGGTGGAGCGCACACCGGCTTGACTTTTCGGCCCGGGCGCCGCTTTTCCGCCCCATTCCTCGGCCAAATGGCCGCAACACTTTCGGGAGCAATGTTAGATGGACCGCGCTGAAACCGCCGCGAAGATCGCCGCGCTGATCGAACCCTTCAACAAGAAGGGGGTAGCGATTTGCGATGCCACCAGCTTTGCCGGCGATCTGGAGTTCGACAGCCTGACGGTGATGGATTTCGTCGCCGCGATCGAGGATGAATTCGACATCATCATCAGCATGAACCAGCAGGCCGAGATCGAGAACTACAGCCAGCTGATCGATGCCGTGGTCAAGCTGCAAGGCTGAGGCCCGGTTGCGGCAAGCAGAGGACTTACCAAACGCCATGACCGACCTTTTTTCCAAGTTCGATCCGCTGATCGAGATGCGCGCCAACCTGCTCGCCTCGGGGGTGGAGGATCCCTTCTCCCTGGTGATGGAAAAGGTGCTCTCGCCCACCGTCGCGGTGTGCAACGGGCGCGAAACGATCCTCTTGGGCACCTACAATTACATGGGCATGACCTTCGATCCCGACGTGATCGAGGCGGGAAAACAGGCACTTGACGATTTCGGCAGCGGCACCACCGGCAGCCGCGTACTCAACGGCACCTATGCCGGGCACCGGGCGGTCGAGGATGCGCTCAAGGAGTTCTACGGGATGGACCACGCGATGGTCTTTTCCACCGGCTACCAGGCCAACCTTGGCATCATCTCCACCGTCGCCGGAAAGGGCGATTACATCGTCCTCGACATCGACAGCCACGCCTCGATCTGGGACGGCTGCAAGATGGGCGATGCCGAGGTCGTGCCCTTCAAGCACAACGATATCGAAGCGATGGAAAAGCGCCTCAAGCGGATCCCCGAAGGCGCGGGCAAGCTGGTGGTGCTCGAAGGCGTCTATTCGATGCTGGGCGATATCGCCCCGCTCAAGGAAATGATCCGCATCGCCAAGGAAAACGGCGCCATGGTGCTGGTCGACGAGGCGCATTCGATGGGCTTCATCGGTCCCAACGGGCGCGGCGTTGCCGAAGAGCAGGGCGTGCTCGACGATGTCGATTTCGTGATCGGCACCTTCTCCAAGTCGGTCGGCACGGTCGGAGGCTTCTGCGTTTCGAACCATCCCAAGTTCGAGATCCTGCGGCTGGTCTGCCGCCCCTATGTCTTCACCGCCAGCCTGCCGCCCAGCGTGGTCCACACCGCCGCCACCTCGATCCGCAAGCTGATGCATGCCGGCAACAAGCGCGCGCACCTGTGGGAGAATTCGCGCACCCTGCACAAGGGCTTGCGTGACAAGGGCTTCCAGCTTGGCACCGAGGAGCCGCAGAGCGCAATCATCTCGGTCATCATGCCCGATCTGGAGCGCGGCGCGGCGATGTGGGAGGCGCTGCTGCACGAGGGGCTCTACGTCAACCTCGCCCGCCCCCCGGCGACCCCTGCCAACATGACCCTGCTGCGCTGCTCGCTCTGCGCGGAACATACCGCCGAACAGGTGCAGACCATCATCGGCATGTTCGAACGCGCCGGAAAGCGCGCGGCGATCATCTGAGCCGCGCTGCCGTGGCCTGGCCCCGCAAGCGCATTCTGGTCCCCGTTCTGCTGGCGGCGCTGGCGCTGGCCGGTTGGCAAGCGCGCGGCCTGCTCTTTCCCGGCCAGCTGGTGCAAATGCGCGACAATCCCTGCCCGGCGCCGGCGAGCGAGGCCGATGAGGCCGTGCCGGTCAAGTACGACTGGGTCGATCTGTGCCGCTATGTCCATGACAATGCCCGGGTGCTGGCGCGCGGCGCCCCGGTCGAGGCGGTATTCTTCGGGGATTCGATCCTCGCCTACTGGCAGGAAGAACCCAGCGCCCCGTTCACCCCGGCGCGGCTCAACCGGGCGATGGCCGGGCAGACCAGCCAGCAACTGCTGCTGCGCATGCGCCAGGATGTGATCGCGCTCAAACCCCGGGTGGTGGTGATAGAGGGCGGGATCAACGATGTGCTGGGCAATACCGGGCTGATCGGCCCCAAGGGCTATTTCGACGATGTCGAAAGCATGATCGATCTGGCCCAGGCCCACGGGATCGCCGTGGTGCTGGTGTCGCTTCCTCCAGCGGGACGCCATGAAAAGCGGCCCGACGTCGATTTCCCGCCGCGCGTCGCCCAGCTCAACCGCGGGCTGGCCGAACTGGCGGCGCGGCGCGGCGCGGTCTTTGCCGACATCTACACACCCCTGGCCGGCCCCGGCGGATTGCCGCGTGCCGACTGGACCACCGACGGCATCCACTTGACCCAGGGCGCCTACGGCGCGATCCGTCCGGTGATCGACCGGGCGGTCGAACAGGCGCTGCAGGCGGCGCCGGAATCGGGAGCAGAAAGCCGATGAGCCAGAGACTTGCAGGCAAGCGGGCGATCGTCACCGGGGCGGCGCGCGGGATCGGCCGGGCCATCGCCGGGGCCTTCGCCGCCGAAGGCGCCGACCTGCTGCTCGCCGACATCGACACGGCCGCGGTGGAGCAAGCCGCGGCGGACCTTGGCGCCGAAGCGCTGACGCTCGACGTATCGCGCAAGGCCGAGATTGAGCGCCTGTTCGCACGGGTCGCGGCCAAATGGGGCGGGCTTGATCTGCTGGTCAACAATGCCGGAATCACCCACGCCGCCGAGCTCGATGCGCTTGGCGAGGAAGATTTCGACCGGGTCTTCGCCACCAATCTCAAATCGGCGCTGTGGGCTACCCAGGCCGCGGCGCGGCTGATGGGGCCGGGCAGCGCGGTGATCAACATGAGCTCGGTCAACGCGGTGCTGGCGATCCCCAACCAGATTCCCTACGCGATATCCAAAGGGGCGATGAAACAGCTGACCAATGTAACCGCATTGGCACTTGCCCCCAAAGGCATCCGGGTCAACGCGATCGGACCCGGCTCGATCATGACCGAGATGCTCGCCGGGATCATGAACGACCGCGCCGCCGAGGAGAAGATCCTCAGCCGCACCCCGCTGGGCCGCTGCGGCGAACCGGAAGAAGTGGCGGCGATCGCGGTGTTCCTGGCCTCCGCCGAAAGCTCCTATGTCACCGGGCAGACGATCTATCCCGATGGCGGACGGCTGGGGCTGAACTACACCGTGCCGGTTCAAGGAGCCTGACGATGAAACCCGCCTTCGCGACCTTGTCTGCCGTGGCGCTGCTGGTCGCCACCCCGGCACTCGCTGACACGCCCCAGCCCGAGCCGCCCAGCAAGGGGATGATCGACCAGCCCTGCCCCGATGTCACCGGGCTGTGGTTCGCCTCGCCCTATGTCAGGCAGTATGACTGGGCCTTTCTGTGCCGCTATGCCGCCGAAAACCGTGCGCTCGATCCGGCCCGGCCGGTGCGCGCGGTGTTCATCGGGGATTCGATCACCGAAGGCTGGAAGGGCAAGGCGCCGGATCTGTTCGGCGCGGAAGTGCTCGATCGCGGGATCAGCGGCCAGACCACCCCGCAATTGCTGGTGCGCTTTTCGCCCGACGTGCTCGCGCTGCACCCGCGCGTGGTACACATCATGGGCGGAACCAACGATCTGGCCGGAAATACCGGACCCAACAGTGCCGATCAGTTCCGCGCCAATATCCGCGCGATGGTAACCCTGGCCAAGGCCAACGGGATCACGGTCATCATCGGCTCGATCCTGCCGGCCGATCATTTCAACTGGTCGCCCGGCCTGCAACCGGCCCGGCAGATCGCCGCGCTGAATGGCTGGTTGCGCCAGTTCGCGGCCGACAACGGCCTGATCTACGCCGACTACTATTCGGCGCTGGCCGGCCCGGAGGGTGAGCTGCCCGCAGCCTACAGCGGCGACGGGGTTCACCCCAATGCGGCGGGCTATGCGGTGATGGAGCCAATCGCGCGGCGCGCGCTGGATGAGGCCGAGGCGCTGGCCGGTCCGCCCGAGGACAGGCGCTAGAGCGGTTTCCACCCATTCTGGTTCACCATGATTGGGTGGATACCGCTCTAGACAGCAAGCCTGCGCCGCAGCCAGGCCCTTGTCGGCCCGTCCCACAGCCGCAACGCCAGCCAGGCTACCACCAGCGTCATCGCCACCGCACCGATTCCGGCAAGCGCGATCGCCTGGGGCGAAGGCTTGGTCACCAACACGTAGTTCATGTAGACATAGAGGAACGGAAAATGGGTGATGTAGAGCGGGTAGGATAGCCGCCCGGCCAACCGGACAAGCGCGGAGCTCCGGCCTTGCGGTCCGCTGTGTGCTCCGGCGATCACCACCAGCGGGAACAGCACCACGACACACAGCGCCTCGAACAATCCGTTGAGCTTCACCCCGCCCAGCTCGGGCATGATCGGCAGCAGGAACACCGCAGCCAGCGCCAGGCTCAGCGGCACGAAGCCGGCGCGAAAGCGGGGCAGGCGCGGCTGGAGCCGGAACAGCAGCAGCCCGGCGGTGAAGGGAAAGAGCAGCCGTACCACCGCCATGGGAAAGGTCTCCCAATAGGAACCCAGATCGAGCGTGCCCGCCCTGGTCGCCAGCACCACCTCCAGCAGCCCGGCTCCGGCGGCCAGAATGGCCAGCCGCCGCGTTTCCAGTTTGCGCAGCACCAGCGCGTAGGCGAGATTGCCGAGGTATTCCTGAAACAGCGTCCAGGCCGGGCCGTTGAGCGGATGGGTATCGGTCCAGCGGTTGGGCAAGGTCATGCTCGGCAGGGCCAGCAACCCCAGAGCGAAGACCGCAAAAAGCCGCCCCGCGGGCACCTGCTGCAACGATCCGGCAAAGGGATCGAGCAGATAGCTTGCCAGCCCCAGCACCATTCCCAGCACCAGCAAGGGATGCAGCCGCACCAGCCGCAGGGCCAGGAATTGCCGCAGGCTCATCCGCGCCCAGCGATCGTCATAGGCATAGCCGATCACGAACCCGGACAGCATGAAGAAGAAATCGACCGCCAGGGGCGCGTGATGCAGCAGGACTTTCGACCCCTCGAACACCACGGTGATTCCCTGGACGTGGAAGATCACCACCAGCAGGGCGGCGGTGCCGCGCAGTCCATCGAGCACCGCGAAGTGCTGCTTGCCGGTGGCGGTCGTTTCCGGCCCTGCCCTTTGGTCCATCGCTGCCCCCATTGCCTTGACCGCCTTTCAGACCGGAAGCGGCTCGCCCCCGGCCTGCGCCGCCATTGCCCGCCCGAATCCCTCGCGCCGCGAAAGCCGCTCGAAATAGGCCCGCATCCCCGGCGTCACCTGTTCCTCCAGCCCGATCGACAGCGCCAGCATCACCGCATAGCCCAGCGAGATGTCGGCCATGGTGAAGCGCCCGGCGCAGGCATGGTCCCCTTCAAGCAGGGTCTCGGCGTTGCGCAAGCGCGATCCGAACCACTGGGCATAGTCCTCGGCCGCCTGCGCCAGGCGGCGCTCGGGCGGTTCGAAGCGGGTGTAGCGCAGGTGGATGGTCTGCGGGAAAGTCAGTGTCGCCTCGCCCATGAAGAGGAAGTTCATATAGGCCATATAGCCCGGCTCGTGCGGGGCTACGGCCAAATCGGAAGGACCGAAGCGGGTGGCCAGAACGTGCGGGATCGCCGCGCTTTCGGTCATCAGCTGGCCATCGATCAGGCAGGCGGGAACGGTGCCGAGCGGGTTGATCGCGCGGTATCCCTCGCGGCGCGCGCGGGGGGGAAACGGCATCAGTTCCAGCGCGTAGGGCAGGCCCATTTCCTCGAGCGCCCACAGCACCCGGAACGAGCGGGAATCGCGGCAGTGATAAAGCCTGATCCGCGCGCTCACGATGTGGCCACCGCGGCAGCCGCCTCGCACTTGGCGTTGGTCTTTTCGGCCCCGCCGCTGAGCATCACCGCCGCGACAAAACCGGCAACCACGATCGCCGCGAAGAGTGCCGTGGCGAGCGCCAGGTACTTGTCGATGAAGGCCTTGATCGGCGCTCCGAACAGGCGAAACAGCACGCCCACGATCATGAAGCTGATTGCCCGGCTGACCAGGCTGGCGGCCAGGAAGGTGCCCAGCGGCATGGCGATGAACCCGGCGGTGATCGTCAGCAGCTTGAACGGGATCGGGGTAGCGCCCTTGATCATGATGATCTCGGCCCCGTATTCGCGCAGGTAGCAGGCCGCGCGGGGGAAGCTTTCCGAAAGCCCCAGCGCCGCGAGCAGCTGGGTGCCCACGCTGTCATGGACAAAATGGCCGATGGCATAGCCCAGCATCCCGCCCGTCACCGAGGCCAGCGTGGCGATCGCGGCAAAGCGCACCGCCTTTTTCGGTTCGGCCAGGCACATCAGCCCCAGCAGCGGATGCGGCGGGATCGGAAAGAAGCTGGCCTCGACAAAGGCGAAGGCCGCCAGCCACCATTCGGCGCGGGTGTCCGCCGCCTTGGCCATGGTCCAGTCATAGAGGCGGCGCAGCATCGGGATCCTTTCGCGGAGCGGTCTGCGCCTGCCTAGCCGTAGCGCCGGGTGGCGACAAGTCCGGTCTACATGAACCATATCGGTTATTTTATCTTGACATCGTCACGCTATTATGGCACAAATACGGAACATCGCGATAGACCGATTCGCCCCGCCGGGAGGCGGGCCGCTTCGCATCCCAGCCACCAGGAGCATGCCCATGACCACGGCCCCCAAGGAGCCGAACACATCCGCGCGTGCCCGCAAGGCCGACAAGCGACCGCCCGCAGTCAAGGCCACCCGGCAGATGCGCGAGGAGGGTGACAATCCCGGCGACCGGCACTGGCGCACCCGCTTTCTCGATCATCTGGTTGCCACATCGAACATCACCGCCGCCGCGCGCGAGGCCAATGTTTCGCCCAGCCGGGCTTACCGCACCCGTCGCAGCGATCCCGAATTCGCCGCCAAATGGCAGGCGGCGCTGGTCGATGGATACGAAAACCTCGAGATGGAATTGCTCGGCTACCTGCGCAATCCCAGTGCCGAGACCAAGATGGACGTCGCCAACGCGATCCGCCTGCTGACGCTCCACCGCCAGAGCGTGGCTCATCGCCGCGCCCAGACTGACGAGCGCAGCGAGCAGGAAGTACTCGATTCGATTGACGCGATGATCGACGAGATGCGTCAGCGCGCCGCCGCCAATGCCGCTCTCGCCGATGAGCCGGATGCCGCCGATGAGCAAGCGGGCTGACAGCCGCGCCGCCTATCTTCTGGGCCTGCCGCGCCAGGAATGCCGCGCGCTGCTGGAACGGATGGGCGAGCGCGAGAAGCAGGCCCTCGCCAGCCACTGGCGGCTGTGGGCACACAAGGGGCAGCTGCCGCCCGGGGGCGACTGGCTGATCTGGCTGATCCTCGCCGGGCGCGGGTTCGGCAAGACCCGCGCCGGGGCCGAATGGGTCCGCGCGCTGGCCGAAAGCGACCCCTCGGCGCGGATCGCGCTGGTTGGCGCATCGCTGAGCGAGGCGCGCGCGGTGATGGTCGAGGGGGAGAGCGGGCTTCTGGCTGTCGCCCCGCGCGGGCGCCGGCCCCGTTACGAGCCTTCGAAGCGACAATTGCTCTGGCCGGGCGGCGCGCGTGCCACGCTCTATTCGGCCGGAGAGCCGGAGAGCTTGCGCGGACCCCAGCACAGCCACGCCTGGTGCGACGAGGTGGCCAAATGGGACAATGCCGGGGGCAAGGCCTTAGCCGCCTGGGACAACCTGCTGCTCGGCCTGCGGCTGGGCGAGGATCCCCGGATCGCAGCCACTACCACGCCCCGTGCGGTGCCGCTGCTGCGGCGCCTGCTCGATCATGGCGATGCCGTGGTTACGCGCGGCCAAACCGAGGCCAACCGCGCCAACCTGCCGCCACGCTTCATCGCCGCGATGAAGCGCGAATTCGGCAGGTCGACGCTGGGCAGGCAGGAGCTTGATGGCGAACTGCTCGAGGATATCGAAGGCGCGCTGTGGACCCGCGCCCTGCTGGAGGCGTGCCGGGAACCGGCCGTCTCCAGCCCGGCGGTGCGGGTGGTGGTGGGGGTCGATCCGCCCGCCTCGGCCGGCGGCGATGCCTGCGGAATCGTGGTTTGCGCGCTGGGCGAGGACGGGGTGGCCCGGGTGCTGGCCGATTGCTCGATCGAGAAGCCCAGCCCCGAACGCTGGGCCCGCGCCGTCGCCCGCGCCGCGCAAGCCTGGAATGCAGACCGGGTGGTGGCCGAAGCCAACCAGGGCGGAGACATGGTCGCTACCGTTCTGCGCGCGGCGGAGATTTCGCTGCCGCTGCGGCTGGTCCACGCCCGCCGCGCCAAGACGGCCCGCGCCGAACCGGTCGCCGCGCTCTACGAAGCGGGCCGGGTGCGCCACGCCGGGCAGTTCCCGCAGCTGGAAGACCAGCTGTGCGGAATGATCGCCGCCGGACCCTATCAGGGACCGGGCCGCTCCCCCGACCGCGCCGATGCGCTGGTCTGGGCCCTGCACGAACTGTGCCTCAACCCCGCCGCGCCGCCGCGCGTGCGGCTTGCCACGGGATGATCCTGATGACCCTGATCGAAACACTCGCCGCCAAGGCCGTTGCCCAGGCAGACCGCTTCGTCGCCTTTGCCCGGGCCAATCCGTTCCGCCTTGCCGGGGCGGCCATGCTGGTGAGCGCGCTGGCAGCTTCGGGCATCGTCCTCGCCACCCGTCAGACGCAGCTCGCGGCGCTGGCCCAGGCCTGCCTGGCCGCGCGCTGATCGCACCGCCCAAGACCGCAACCGAAAGGTTTCCCATGTCCCTGTTCCAGTCGCTGGCCGCCGCCTTCAAGGGCGGCGCCAGTCCGCGCGTGCCGCTGGCGCGCAGTTTTGCCAGCCCGTGGATCGCGTTCGACGGCGGCGGGCCGCGCGCGCCGTTTGAATACGGCCAGGGCGTGCGCCGCGCCTATCTCGACAATCCGGTGGCGCAGCGCGCGGTGCGGCTGGTCGCGGAGGGGATCGGCGGCGCTCCGCTGGTTCCCACCGATCCGGTGCTGGCCCGGCTGGTCGGCGCGACCAGCGCGGGCCAATCGCTGCTCGAAACGCTGGCCAGCCAGTTGCTGCTGCACGGCAATGCCTATGTCCAGATCGTCAAGGACGGGGCGGGACGGCCTGTCGAGCTCTATGCGCTGCGGCCCGAGCGGGTCAGCGTGATTGCCGGCACGGACGGCTGGCCCAGCGGCTACGCCTACAAGGTCGGCGATCGCACCCTGACCATCCCCGCCATCGACGAGGATGCCTCGCCCAATCTGATCCATATCCGCTCGTTCCATCCCGCCGACGATCACTATGGCGCCGGATGCCTTGCCGCCGCCGACCGCGCGGTGGCGACCCACAACGCGGCGGCGGAATGGAACCGCACCCTGCTGGAAAACGCCGCCCGGCCCTCCGGTGCGCTGGTCTACGATCCGCCCGACGCCGCCGGCCTCAGCACCGACCAGTTCGAGCGGCTCAAGGCCGAGCTGGCCGAAGCCTATGGCGGCCACGCCAACGCGGGCCGTCCGATGCTGCTCGAAGGCGGGCTCAAGTGGCAGGCGCTGAGCCTGACCCCGGCCGACATGGACTTTGCCGAACTGAAGGCCGCGGCCGCGCGCGATATCGCGCTGGCCTTCGGCGTCCCGCCGATGCTGCTCGGGCTGCCGGGCGATGCCACCTATGCCAATTACCGCGAGGCCAACCGCGCGCTGTGGCGGCTGACCCTGCTGCCGCTGGCCAGCAAGATCCTATCCGCGCTGACCGAGGGGCTCGAGACCTGGATTGCCGGGGCGGTGCTGGCGGTCGATCTCGACCGGGTGCCCGCGCTGGCCGAGGACCGCGAGCGGCTGTGGGCGCAGGTCGGGGCGGCGGCCTTCCTTTCCGATGCCGAAAAGCGCGACCTGCTGGGCCTGGCTCCGGCAGCGCCCCAGCGAAAGGGCAGGCCATGAACCGCGAGGATATGGTCGCCCGGCTTATCGCCCAGGCCGCTGACGCCGGGGGCGATATGATCACCCTGCGCGCGATCGTCGAGGAAGCCAGCGAGCTGGGCGCCGAACGCGCCGTGGCCCGGATGGGGCTCGACGATCCGCAGGCCCATTCCGACCTCTCCGAGCTGCGCCAGCTGCTCCAGGCGTGGCGCGATGCCAAGGCCAGCGCCTGGAAGGCGGTGGTCGCCTGGGTAGTGCGTGGCGCGCTCGCCATGCTGCTGCTGGGGATCGCCTGGCGCACCGGCACGATGGAGCTGCTGAAATGACGCCGGATTCGAACACGAGCGATGGCCCGCTGCGCTTTGCCGGCTATGCGGCGCTGTTCGGCAAGCGCGATGCCGGACGCGACACGATCCGCCAGGGTGCCTTCGCGCGCACCCTGGCCGAACGGCAGGGGCCGCTGCCACTCTACTGGCAACACCGTCCCGACCAGCAGATCGGCTGGATCGAGCAGGCCGGCGAGGACGCACGCGGGCTGCGCGTGATCGCCAGCATCGACAACCCCAAGGGCGGCGCAGCCGCCGCGCTGAAACGCGGCGCGGTGACCGGGCTTTCCTTTGGCTACCGCGCCCGCGCCTTCACCCGCGATGCCCAGGGCCGCGACCTGACCGATGTCGACCTGTTCGAGGTCAGCCTGGTCACCCACCCGATGCAGCACGGCGCGCGGGTTCACCTGATTACCTGATTTCCGCCCTGCTTCCCCACCCCTTTCCCAATGCCGGGGAGGATCAACACGAAAGGCCTACCATGGACACTACCGCACCGGTTGAGGCGCTTGACGCCTCGTTCGATATCGTCGCCCGCCAGGATGCGGCCGAACAGGCGCTGGGCGCGCTGCGCTCGGACGTCGACGAAGTGAAATCGCGGCTCGAAAAGGTCAGCCGCGCCGCCGCGCGTCCCGTGCTCGAAGGCGCGGCTGCCGCCAGCCCCGAGCTCAAGGGCTTCGTCGATGGCTATCTGCGCCTGGGCCGCGAGACCCAGCTCAAGTCGGTCAGCGGCGCCGTGGCCGCCGATGGGGGCTATGCCGTCCCGCGCGAGATCGATGCGCTGATCGCCGCCCAGCTCAAGGCGATCAGTCCGATCCGCGCCATCGCCCAGGTGGTCCAGACCGGCACCGCGGGCTATCGCAAGCTCATCACCTCGGGCGGCTCGGCCTCGGGCTGGGTTTCGGAAGTGGCCGCGCGGCCCGAAACCACCACCCCCAAGTTCAACGAGATCGCCCCGCCGATGGGTGAGCTCTACGCCAACCCGGCGGCAAGCCAGGCTATGCTCGACGATGCCGATTTCGATCTCGAAGGCTGGCTGGCGAACGAAATCGCCGCCGAATTCGCCCGCGCCGAAGGGGCCGCCTTCGTCAATGGCACCGGCACCAACCAGCCCAAGGGCTTCCTGAGTTCGGCGACCAGCAATGCCGCCGACGCCGCCCGGCCCTTCGGCACCTTGCAGTTCATCGTCAGCGGCAACGCCACTGCTTTCGATACCGCGCCCGAGCTCAAGCTGATCGATCTGGTTCATTCGCTCCGCTCCGGTCACCGCCAGGGCGCCTGCTTCGTGATGAATTCCAAGACCCTGGCCGCAGTACGCAAGTTCAAGGCCGCCGACGGATCGTTCCTGTGGCAGGCCGGGGTGATGGAAGGCCAGCCGGCGCGCCTGCTGGGCTATCCGGTGGTCGAGGCCGAGGACATGCCCGATGTCGGCGCCAATGCCTTCCCGATCGCCTTCGGCAACTTCAAGGCCGGCTATCTGATCGCCGAACGCAAGAGCACCACGATCCTGCGCGATCCCTTCACCAACAAGCCCTTCGTCAACTTCTACGCCACCAGGCGTGTCGGCGGGCAGGTGCTCGACAGCGACGCGATCAAGCTGCTCAAGATCTCGACCTGATCGGTCGAGCGGCGGGACCACCCCTTCCCGCCAACCCGCCCGCGCCGCTTCCTCCCGGCGGCGCGGGCACCCGTCTTTGCCCCGCAACAGCCATACGGAGACCGCCATGAAGCGGGCCATCGTCACCCCGGCCGCCCTGGCGGCGGGCGCGCTTACCGAGCTCAAGGACTGGCTCGGCATCACCACCCCTGCCGACGATGCACAGCTGACCGCGCTGCTTCGCATGGCACTCGAGGCCTGCGAGGACTTTACCGGCATCATGCCGCTTGCGCAGGATTGCGAAGAGCTGCTGGCGGTTTCAACCGACTGGCAGGCACTGGGCACGCGTCCGGTCCAGGCGATAACCGGCGTTCTCGGCATTCCCGCCGAAGGCGCGCGCTTCGCTCTGCCGGCGGGCAACTATGAGATCGAACTAGATCACGACGGCGGCGGGCGCGTGCTGGTGCGCAATCCCGGCGCGGCGGGGCGCATTGCGGTGCGCTTCACCGCCGGGCTTGCGCCTGACTGGAACGCGCTGCCTGATGCCCTGCGCCACGGAGTGGTGCGGCTGGCCGCGCACCATTATCGCGAGCGCGAGAGCGAGGCCTCGCCACAGCCCCCAGCCGCTGTCGCCGCGATGTGGCGGCCCTGGCGGCGGCTGAGGCTGGCATGACCGGAGCGCTGCAAGGCTTCGACGCACTGGCTGCGCGGCTGATCGAGCGCGCCCGCACCCTTGCGGCGGCAAGGGTGACGGATACCCGCTTGAGCAAGACCCAGCCCGCCGCGCGCTGGCGCCGCGCTGCATTGCTCTGGCCGCTGTTCACGAAGGGATAGCCCGATGGAAATCGCCCTGCGCGCCGCGCTGATTTCATGGCTGGCGGCCGACCCTGGCCTGTCCGCCCAGCTCAATGCCGTGGTCGAGGAGGCACCTTCGCGCACGGCGCTGCCGTGGCTGGCGATTGCCGCCAGCGCCAGCGCCGACTGGAGCGCCAAGGACCGCATGGGCCGTGAAGTGCGGATCGCGCTCGAGCTGCACTGCCGCGGCGACCGTCCCGAAGGCGCCGCCGCGCTGACCGCCGCTATCGAGACGGCGATCACTGCGCTGCCCGCCCAGCAGAACGGCTTTCGCGTGGTCTCCGCCCTGTTCCTGCGCGCCCGCGCCGAACAGCGCGGTGCCAACACCCGCGCGATCCTGATCGAATACCGTTTCCGGCTTCTTTCCGACTGACGTCGGTGCGGGAAAGCCATCCGGCCCGGCCAAGCAATTCGCGGAGGCGAATTGCGCACCCCTAACCAAGGAGAATCCCCATGACCGCCCAGAAAGGCAGCGCCTTCCTGCTCAAGATTTCCGACGGTGCCGATCCTGCCGCCTATCAGACCGTCGCCGGGCTGCGTACCACCCAGATGTCGATCCAGGGCGACATGGTGGTGACCACCACCAAGGACAGCGGCGGCTGGCGCGAGATGCTTTCGGGCGCCGGGGTGCGCCAGGTTTCGGTCAGCGCGGCGGGGATCTTCCTGGGCAGCGCCGCCGAAGCCCGGGTCCGCACCAACGCCATGAACGGCACCATCGACGATTATGAGCTGAGCTTCGAGGACGGCGAAAAGCTGCGCGGCCGCTTTCTGGTCCAGAAGCTGGACTATTCGGGCGATTTCAACGGCGAGCGCAACTACACGCTCAGCCTCGAAAGCTCGGGTCCGGTGGCCTCGGTCTGATGGATCGGCCCGCCAATCCCTATCGCGGCGAGGCGATGTTTCCCATCGGCGGTTCGCCGCGGCTGCTCCGCCCAAGTTTCGCCGCGCTGGTCGCGGCCGAGGAAGAGCTGGGCCCGCTCTTCGCGCTCGTCGAGCGCGCCGGGGCGGGTCAGCTGCGCCTGTCCGAGCTGGCCGCGCTGTTCTGGCACTGCCTGGCCGATCGTGGCCCGTTGACCCGCGAGGAGGTGGGCGAGGCGGTGATCGCCGCCGGTCTGGCCGCCGCAAGCGCTCCGCTGCGCACGCTCCTCGGCCAGATCCTCCAGGGTCAAGTCGAAACCGGACAATGAACCGCCATTTCGGTCCGGGCGCGGTGCACCTCGCCGGTCTTGCCGCGCGGCTGCTCGGCTGGCGTCCCGGCGAGTTCTGGTGCGCCACCCCGGCCGAGCTCGCCGCGATCCTCGTCCCTGCGGGCGATGCGGCCATGCCGCTGGGCCGCGACGATCTCAACCGCCTGATGGAGCGCGACAATGGGTGACAGTGTTGACAGCCTGCTGATCGATGTGCGCGCCAATACCCAGGGCTTTGCCCAGGACGTGGCGGCGATGCGATCGAGCTTCGATGGCACCCTGCTCGACGGGTTTGAGCGGGCCGGAACCGTGCTCGAGCGCGGACTGCTCAGCGCCCTGCGCAAGGGCAGCCTGGGTTTCGAGGATCTGCGCCGGATCGCTTTCAACGTGATCGACCAGATCGCGGCGCAGGCGATCCACAACCTCTTCGCCGGGATCGGCGGGGGCAGCGGTGGCGGGATCGGCGGACTGCTCAACCTGGGCAGCCTTTTCGGCTCGATCCTCGGTCTTCCCGGCCGCGCTACGGGCGGTCCCGTATCCCCGGGGCGCGGCTACCTGGTGGGTGAACGGGGCCCTGAGCTATTCGTACCAACCAGCGCCGGGCGGGTCGAGGCCAGCGCTGCCACCGCGCCGCGCGATGTCCGGATCTCAATCAGCATCAATGCCCCCGGGGGGACCAGCGCGCCGCAGGCCTTGCAACGCTCGAGCCGCCAGGTGGCAAGCGCGGTGCGCCGCGCCTTGAACGAATTCTAGCAAGGGAAACGTCATGGCCTTCTGGCTCGCCACCCGGCGCGAGGGACAGGATTCGGACTGGATCCAGCGTTTCGATCCGCGCTTCTGGACCGTCAATTTCCCGCGCCCGATGATGGCCGCGCTGACCGTGACCGCGCCCGACGCGCTGCGGGTAGACACCGTGTTCCTGCGCCGGGGCGATCTTGCCGGGATCATCTGGGACAGCACCGACCGGATCGACCATCCGCTGCTCGCCTATGCCGCCGACCGCGACTATTCGCGCACCGTGCTGAGCTTTAACTGGCGTTCGGGCGGGGTGATCGCGCTCGATGCGGTCAACGGCCCGACGCTGACGATCGAGGGACGCGATGCCGCGGGCAACCCGCGCGCCTGGTACGTGCGGCTGTGGAACTACGCCGAGGGCACGCCCACCGACGCGGCGATCACGCTGAGCTTTTCGGATCTCGCCGGGGGGTTCCTGCACCCCGCCGAGGCTGACCCGGTCCATCCCGGCGATATCGACCGGATGTTCATCTCGCTGGTTGCGCCGGGCTACGCCGGGGGAGACGACACACCGCTGCCCTCACCCGTAGAAGGCTGGGCGGAAATGAGCGCGATCGCCTGTGATGGCCAGCGTTCGATGCTGACCATCGGCGATGTGGTGGTGCCCCCGCACGGGCTGGCGCTGGCCACGGCCTATGACGATTGCTGCAACCAGACCCCGGAGCGGTTGATCCGCAATGCGCGCCAGCTCGGCTATCGTGGCAGCCTGCTCCACTATCTGGGCATGAGCCACTTCATGCGGCTGGGCGTCAGCGGCGGCGAGTTCCTGGTTTCGGCCGGCGGCGATCCGCTCTGCGCTCCGGCGCGGGCCTGGCACCGTGCCTTCTTCGCTGCCGCCGGGGCCGCCGGGTTCGCTCCGATCGCCTCGCTGTCCTATGAATTGCTGGCCCGGCACTGCCCGCAGGACTGGCAGCAGCGCGCCCAAAACGGAGATCCCGCGCGCACCGGTTGGGATCCGCCCTCGGCGCTTCTTTCGCCTGCGAATGCCGCGGCAATGGGCTGGCTGCAAGGCGTGGCCCAGGCGATCGTTGGCCTGATGCGCGAAGCAGAGGTCCCGGTCCGCTTCCAGATCGGCGAACCCTGGTGGTGGATCATGGCCGACGGTCGCCCCTGCCTCTACGACGATGCCGCCCGCGCGGCCTTCGGCGGTAATCCGGTTGCGATCCCCGATTTGCGCCAGCCGCTTTCGCCGACGCAAAAGGCCCTGCTCGATCAGGCCGGCACGCTGCTGGCAGGATCGACTGCGGCACTGAGTGACGCGGTGCGCGCCGCCGCCGCTCCCGGTCCGGCCGAAGTGCTGCTGCTGGCCTTTCTTCCGGGCGTCCTTGACCCGGCGATGCCCGAAGCGCGCCGCGCCAAT